>JAVFAT010000027.1:0-1582 GCA_034002385.1 Azospira sp.
GGGAAGGACGGCAGGAAGAACAGGCGCTCCTGCGTTGCCTCCCACAGCCGACGCGGCCATTGCAGGAAGTCAGCCATGATGCGCTCCCGCGCCGGGCGGACATCGGCGCGCGCTCACCATCGGCGACCTCGCGCGGCGCTGAGGAATTCGTCGAGGATGGGTGTGCAGTCGAGCAGGCCGGGGGCACCCGGCGGATGGAATTCCGGGTGCCATTGCAGGCCGAGCACGTAGGGCCGGCCTTCGAGGCGAACCGCCTCGATCAGGCCGTCGCTGGCGCTGCGCGCCTCGACGCGCAGCCCCCGGCCGAGTGTGCGAATCGCCTGATGGTGGATGGAAACGCAGCCGCCTTGCCGCTGCTCGGGATAGAGCCTGGCGAAGCTCGACTCTTCGTCCCAGACGATGTCGTGCGCGTAGCGGTCGTAGTCCTCGTGCACGTGCACGGCGGCATTCTCGTACTGGCTGGCGATGTCCTGGTAGAGCGTACCGCCGAGCGCCACGTTGATCAGCTGCGCGCCACGACAGATGCCGAGCACCGCCTTGCCGGCCTCCATGAACTCGTGCAGCAGCTCCATTTCGTAGGCGTCGCGCAGGCGGTCTCCGGCCCACTCCGGGTTCAGCGGCTCCTCGCCGTAGCACTGCGGCGAGATGTCGGCGCCGCCCTGGAGCACCAGTCCGTCAAGGTACTGCGGGTAATCGGAGAGGCGGATGCTGCTGCGGTGAACGATGCCATCGCCGCTTACCGAGGGGATCATGAAGACCATCACGTCGCGCGACATGACCCAGTGCGCCACCGACTGTTCGAGGTATTGCAGCGATTTGGACTGCAGGCCCTTGGCGCCGGCCTGCGGATGATAGATGCGCGCGGAAAGCCCGATGCGCAGCGGACGTCTACTCATGATGGCGTTGCTCCTGTGACGGATCGCGGCAGGCCGCAAGATCACATGCGACACGGACGAGGGTGCCGGTCGAAATGCTGCCGGCAAGACGGGCTTGCACTGAAGGGGGCAGCCAATATAATGGATCGCCTCCAATGCGGCAAATCAGCGATGACCGAACCCGCCCCCGCAATCACTTCCGCAATCACTTCCGCAATCACTTCCTTTTCCCCTTCGCCCTCTTTCCGGCACACGTCCGGCGCCCTCGCTCCGGCGCGGCGCACCGCACCGCGAATACTGGCGCGAGGCCGATGGATTGCGCTGCTGCTGTGCGCCGCGCTGGCCGCCTGCGCTCAGCAACCGCTGCGTCCCGGTGCGGAAGGGGTGCCAGCCGCAAGCTCCGGACAGACGACGACGGGCGGCGCAACAGCAACCGGGACACCGCCAGCGGATGCACCGCCGGCCACGGCAAGCGCCGGCGGGTCGCCGGCCGAAACCGTCGCCGCGCCCGAAATTCCCGATACCGACAAGATATTCTTCGCTGTCAACGCCACCGAGGTGGACGAGGCCGGCCGCCGCAAGCTGCGCGCGCACGCCGACCGACTCAAGGCCAACCGGCGTCTCCGCGTCACCCTGGTCGGCCACACCGACCATCACGGCAGCCGTTCCTACAACCTGGCCATCGCCGAGCGGCGCACGGCGGTGGT
>JAVFAT010000027.1:1682-14098 GCA_034002385.1 Azospira sp.
TTCTCGAAAATCACGTCCACCACCGTCTCCCCCATTCAGGCACCGGCCGGGGCCGGCCTGCGTTGCCGGGCGATCCTCTGCGGAACCTGCCCATCCTCTCCGCCGCCTTCATCCCGTCAGCCTGTGACCCGAGGGTAATGCGGCGGCTTTCAATCATTTCGTCGAACCGGCTCCCTTCGCCGTGCCATTCTTGCCCCAGCTCGTCCGCGCATGGCGGCTGACGATGAAATCGGCGATGAACTTCATCCAGATCGTCGAACCGGCAATCGCCGTCCACGTGTCGTAGGCGACACCGCCAACGACAACCATGAGGATCACCGTCACTAACACGATGCCGGCGATGAAATTGACGGCGGCGGTGTAGGGGGCGAATTTCGCCGCGTTCGGTGGCGGCTCGCCGCGCTTGAGCGCGACTTCCGAGTAATCGCGCCGGAAAGCGATGCGCCAGGTCCGGCGCAGCCAGACGAAGGATATCGGGAAGAGCGCCAGGAACAGCAGCCAGGTCATGGCAATGCTGACATCGAATTGCATTCGTCACTCCCACGGCCCTGCAAGCGGGCCGAAAAATACGGTGAACCGGAAAGCGGAGGAAAAAAAACCCCGCCTGTACAGCCGGCGGGGTTTTCCTGGCCGGGGGCACCACCTTGCGGCAGCGCCCCTCAACTATAACGCCAGCCGGCGCTTAGTGCGCACCATCAACAGCCTTGGCACCACGCGGGACACGAACGTTCTCAACCATGGCCTGGATGTGCTCCGGCGGCTCCTTCGTCATCTTGTCGACGAGGAAGGCAACGGCGAAGTTCACACAGGCGCCGACTGCTCCGAAGGCTTCCGGCGTGATGCCGAAGAAGCTGTTCGGGCCGCCGATCATGCCGACGAAGTCCGTGCCCTTGATGAAGAAGATGCCCTTGTGAGCGAACACGTAGAACAGGGTGATGAAGAGGCCTGCCAGCATGCCGGCCATGGCGCCTTCCTTGTTCATCTTCTTGGAGAAGATGCCCATCATGATCGCCGGGAACAGCGAAGAGGCCGCGATACCGAAGGCCAGCGCCACGGTACCGGCCGCGAATCCTGGCGGATTCAGGCCGAGCCAGCCGGAAATGACGATGGCTACGGCCATCGAGATCTTGCCGGCGAGCAGCTCGTTCTTCTCGCTGATGTTCGGCGCGAACACGCCCTTCACCAGGTCATGCGAGACGGCGGCGGAGATGGCCATCAGCAGACCGGCGGCGGTCGACAGCGCGGCAGCCAGACCACCGGCGGCAACCAGCGCGATGACCCAGTTCGGCAGCAGCGCGATTTCCGGGTTGGCGAGCACGATGATGTCGGCGTTGACCGTCAGCTCGTTGCCCTTCCAGCCGGCGGCGTCGGCCTTGGCCTTGACGTCCGGGTTCTTGGTCGCGGCATTGTAGTACTGGATGCGGCCGTCACCGTTCTTGTCCTCGAACTTCAGCAGGCCGGTGGTTTCCCAGCGCTTCATCCAGTCCGGACGCTCGTCGTACTTGAGGCTGTTTTCCGGCGCGTACAGATCGCCGCTCGACGCGACGCCGGCGTTAACCGTGGCGTGCAGGTTGTACTTGGCCATCGCGGCCACGGCCGGGGCGGTCGTGTACAGCAGGGCGATGAAGACCAGCGCCCAGCCGGCGGAAGCGCGTGCATCGGCAACCTTCGGCACGGTGAAGAAGCGCATGATGACGTGCGGCAGACCGGCGGTACCGATCATCAGCGACATCGTGTACACGAACATGTTCAGCGTGCTGCCGGCCGTCGTCGTCGTGTACTTGCCGAAGCCAAGCTCGGTCACGACCTGGTCGAGACGGGTGAGCAGGGCCACGTCGGTGCCGGTCATCGTGCCGCCCAGACCCAGCTGCGGGATCGGGTTGCCGACGAGGTTCAGCGAGATGAAGACCGCCGGAACGATGTAGGCAGCGATCAGCACGCAGTACTGGGCGACCTGGGTGTAGGTGATGCCCTTCATGCCGCCGAACACGGCGTACATGAACACGATCGCCATACCGACGTAGATGCCGGTTTCCGACGAAACGCCGAGGAAGCGCGAGAACGCCACACCGACGCCGGTCATCTGGCCGATGATGTAGGTGATCGACGCCGTCAGCAGGCACAGCACCGCCACCGTCGAGGCCGACTTCGAGTAGAAGCGGTCGCCGATGAACTGCGGCACGGTGAACTTGCCGAACTTGCGGAGGTACGGAGCGAGCAGCATGGCGAGAAGCACGTAGCCGCCGGTCCAGCCCATCAGGAAGAGACCGCCGCCGTAACCCATGTTGGCGATCAGGCCGGCCATAGAGATAAACGAGGCTGCCGACATCCAGTCAGCCGCCGTCGCCATGCCGTTCATGACCGGGTGCACGCCACCGCCGGCGACGTAGAACTCGCTGGTGGAGCCGGCGCGCGCCCAGATGGCGATGCCGATGTAGAGGGCGAACGAGGCGCCAACCACGAGGTAAATCGTTGTTTGCAGATCCATGAGTCGTTCCCCTTATTCTTCGTGAACGTCGAACTTGCGGTCGATCTCGCCCATCTTTTTCGCGTAGTAGAAGATCAGCGCGATGAAGATGTAGATCGAACCCTGATGTGCAAACCAGAAACCGAGCGGATAGCCGCCGAGCTTGATGCTGTTCAGTGCATCGGCGAACAGGATGCCTGCGCCGAATGAACAGATGAACCAGATGACCATGATCTTGCCGAGCAACCCCAGGGTTGCCGACCAGTAGGCCTTGCCTTGGTCGTTCATGTCGCCTCCTTTTTGTGTGTGGATTTAGCGCCCCTCCCGACCCTGCCGGGAAAGTCACGGAACCGATTATTCTGACGAAGGCTTACCTGAAACTGACGCGGAACTGACTGGGAAAACTTTTTTTGTAACAGCCGGGCCGCGCCGCAAAGCACGCAACCATCGGGTTTACAGCCCGAACCCAGGCGCCGCGGCACCGGCAGCGGCGCGCCGGGGCAAACTGACGCACCGCGTTCCCTCTCGGCGGGAAGTGCGGCAATAATGGCGGCCGTACCGTCACCCTCGCCGCCCTCCGCTCATGCCGCTTCTTGCCTTGCCTTCCGCCCTGCTTCGCCCCTGCCGCTCCCTCGCCTTGGCGCTCGCCTTCCTCGCCATCGCCCCTCCGGCCATCGCGGCGCCGGCGGCGGCCACCGCGCTGCCGCCTCCGCTCGCCGCGGCGCTGCGCGACGGCGGCGTGTCGCCGGCCAATGTGGCCTTCTTCGTTCAGGGCGTGGATGAGGAGTCGCCGCTTCTTGCGCACAACGCCGGGCAGCCGATGAATCCGGCCTCGACGATGAAGCTGGTGACCACTTACGCCGCGCTCGATCTGCTCGGCCCGGCCCACACCTGGAAGACCGAAGTGCTCGCCGATGCGCCGACCGCCGGCGGCCGGCTGGCCAGCAATCTCTACCTGCGCGGCAGCGGCGACCCGGCGCTCGATCTCGAACGCTTCTCGCAACTGCTGCGCCGGCTGAAGAATCTCGGCGTCGAGCACATCGACGGCGACCTCGTCCTCGACCGCAGCGCCTTCCTCCTGCCGGCGCACGATCCGGGCGCCTTCGACCGGCAGCCGCTACGCGCCTACAACGTCGGCGCCGACGCCCTGCTCATCGACTACCAGAGCCTGCGCCTCGGCCTGCTGCCGGACGGCACGGCGCGCGCGCCGCGCGTCTTCGTCGAGAACCCGGCCGAGGGCGTGCGCATCGACAACCGCCTCAGCCTCAACGACGCGCCCTGCGACGGCTGGCGCGACCGCCTGCGCCTCGCCATCGACGGCAGCACGCTGACGCTGGCCGGCACCTACTCGTCACGCTGCGGCGAAAAGACGCTGCACATCGCACCGTGGCCGGCCGACCGCCAGGTCGAGCAGCTTTTCCGCGCCCTCTGGCGCGAACTCGGCGGCAGCCTGGGCGGCCGCGTGCGCGAGGGCACGGTACCGGCCGAAGCGAGCATTCTCTTCACTCATGCCTCGCCGCCGCTCGCCGAAATCGTCCGCAACGTGAACAAATGGAGCAACAACGTCACCACCCGCCAGATATTCCTCTCGCTCGCCGAAGGCCGGCCGGCGACGCCGGAGGCGGCGCGCGCGGCGGTCGGGCGCTGGCTGGCAACAAAAGGGATCACCGACGGCACGCTCGACAACGGCTCCGGCCTTTCACGCGACGAACGGCTCAGCGCCGGCAGCCTCGGCCGCCTGCTGCTCGCCGCCTGGCGCAGCCCGACGATGCCGGAACTGATGGCCTCGCTGCCGATCGCCGGCATCGACGGCACGATGAAGAAGCGCCTCGACGGCAGCCCCGCCGCCGGCCGCGCGCACCTGAAAACGGGATATCTGCACAGCGTCCGCGCCATCGCCGGCTACGTGCTCGACACCAGCGGCCGGCGCTGGGTGGTGGTCGGCTTCATCAACGGCGCGCAGACAACGAGCAGCGCCGAGCCGCTCGACGCGCTGGTGCGCTGGGTGGCGGAGCGCTAGGCCGGCGCTTCAGTCAGCCGCGTGCCGGGCGAGGACATCCTGCACCTCACCCGCCTGCAGCGCCACATCGGAGGCCCAACGCCCGAAGCCGCCGCGTGCGTTGACCGCCTCGACCCACACCGCCAGCGCCGCACGTTTCGCCTGGTTCTGCGGTGAATCCTCACCCTTGATCTCCAGCACCAGCATCTTCCCGCTGGCGAAGCGGATCAGGAAATCCGGCACGAAGCGCCGGCGCGCGCCGTTCCACAGATAGAAAATCTCGAAACCGAGGTGATCGTTTTTCACCCACGCCACCACCTGCGGATGCTTCTCCAGCAGGTTGGCGGTGTACAACTCCCAGCTCGAATCGCCGACAACATGGCTGACCTGCGATTTCTGCGTCGGCTGGTTCGATTTCGTGCTGTACCAGGTGCGCATTTCCCGCGTCGAGCCGATCGGCCGCTCGGCATCGAATACCGGCTCCAGTCGTTCCGTATTCTGTTCGGTCACGTGGCGCAGCAGATGCTGCACGATCAGGTCGACGTTCAACGCCAGCAGAATCCGCTTGCGCTCCGGCGACTGATGGAACAGGCTCGGGATGACCAACTTGTCGGATGCCACGAACTGCTCGCACAGGCGGATCAGTTGCACCGCCAGATAATGCCGTTCGCCCTTGAAGGAACCCTGCAATTCACCGAAGGCGCGACCGGCGGCGGCAAACAGGAACCGCTGCAGACGGAAGTCGCCGGGTAAGGCCGTCAGATCAATCTCATGCAGCCGCGCCCAATCGACCGCTCCGCCGCTATCGGCCATCAGAGCGGGGGCCAGATCGGCGGAAATCCGCGTCTGCGCCGGGTCCAGCATCAATGTTCCAACCTTGCCCCAATCGACGACCAGCATCGGCCGCACCACCGTATCGATGCGCAACACATTCGGCCAGCGAATTTCGAAGGCATTGCGCTCGGGCAGCGCCTCGATCTGCGTCGAGGGCTTCGGCGGCGGCGGTGCCTCACCGCCTTCGCCGACCTCCTGGAACACCGAGAGCGGCACACCGAAGATGTTCACGTACTCCGGGCGGAACAGGCCGTTCTCATCCAGCTCGTGCGACACCCGGCGCAAACCACGGCCAATCACCTGCTCGCACAGCAACTGCGAGGTGAAGGCGCGCAGGCCGAGGATGTGCGTCACGTTCTTCGCGTCCCAGCCTTCCGACAGCATCGCCACCGACACCACGGCCTGGATATTCTGGCCGGCGGTGCCGCGCTTGCCGACGTTATCGACGATCTCGCGCAGCAGCTCTTCCTTCTTCATCGCCGCCAGCCGCTCGCGGCGTGAGGGCGGCAGGTTCGCGGCCTCGACGATCGCGGCCAGCGCCGCCTCGTAATCCTTGTCGGCCGCCGCTGCCTCGCCAATCTCCGCCTTTTCCAGCACCTTCGAGTCGACACGCAACGTGCGTGCCGGCGCCTGCAATTCGGAAATCGCGCAGGCGCCGCTTTTCAGGAAATGTTCGACGCGCGCCGCCGTCTCGGTGCGGTTGGCCACCGTCAGCAGCACTGGCGGCGAATCGTGCCCGGCTGCAGCCCAGGCTTCTGCCGTCGCCCGCCAGTCGGCGCCAAGCAGCGTGTAGGCATCCTGCACCAGCTTCGGCAGCGCCTCGTGCGGCTGGGCGCCGCGCCGATTGAGGTCTTCTCCGACCGACGGATCGCGATACAGGTGATAGAGCTTCGAGCGATAGGTCTTCGCATCCGGCAGCGCATCGTCGCGGATCACCACGCGCGGCGTCTTCACCAGCCCGGCCTCGATGGCATCGTTCAAGCCGAAGTCGGAGACGATCCAGCCGAACAGACCGGCCTCGCTGCTCGCCTTGCCGGTCGGGGCGAACGGCGTTGCCGAAAGGTCGAAGCAGCGCCGGATGCGCCGTGTCTTGTGCAGCCGGTCCAGCCCCTCGATCCAGCGCGTCGCCTCGTCGAGGTCCAGCCCCATCTCGGCGGCTTCCTTCTTGCTCACCTTCGCCTCGGCGGGAATGCGATAAGCGT
Organism: Azospira sp.; assembly: GCA_034002385.1. GTDB lineage: Bacteria > Pseudomonadota > Gammaproteobacteria > Burkholderiales > Rhodocyclaceae > Proximibacter. Next base: position 8,185 of record JAVFAT010000027.1, read on the forward strand.
GATGCGCCTCATCGTTGATGACCAGCAGATCGCGCGCGGCGGCCAATTTGCCGAGCACGCGCCGGGTGAAAGCCTCGTCGCTCTCCCTGCCCTTCCTGACCACCGAGCGCTCGACTTCCTTCAAGGGCATCAGCGCATGCCAGTTCTCGATCAGGATTTCCGCCTGGTTCAGTTTCTGGCGTAACGCTGCCGACGGGCAGAGGTTGAAGCGGTCGTAGTCGTTGTCCGGCTCGCCGGGGTAAAGCACGCGCAGGCGGTCCTTCACCGTCAGGCCCGGCGCGACGATGAACACGGCGCGGCTGAAATCGCGCTTCGGGTAAGTCAGCGCATTCAGCACCTGCCAGACGACGATCATCGACATCACGATGGTCTTGCCGGTGCCGGTCGCCATCTTGCAGCACAGGCGCTGCCAATCGCCGCCGTCACCGGGCACGAAGACGCCTTGGCGGAACTCCGGCGACGCCTCCTGCCACCAGATCAGCGTCTCGATCGCCTCGATCTGGCAGAAATAGAAGCGCCACAGACGCGCCGACGGATCGTGCCAGTGCTCCAGCAGGCTGCGCGTCACCGTCGTCACGCCTGGATAGTCGGCCGCCCGCCAGGCCTCGACGCGACGGCGGATTTCATTGACCAGCGGCAGCTCCTCGACGCGCCGCGTGTTGTTGCGGTTGTCGAAAATTTCGTAGCCGGCGGGGCGACGTCCATCGGCCAGCGCAAGGCGGCCATCGGTGCACTGCCGCCAATGGCGGGCAGGTGGTGCGAAGGGGGAGTTGATGATCAGAGAGGCCGGAGCAGTCATGCCGTTACCTTGCGTGAGCGGTATGCCTGCTCGGGATGATTCGGGGTTTCGGGGAAACGCAACTCAAGCAGTCTCTGCCTGACCATCGCCGACAAATGACTTTCGTGGAGTTTCTCTACTGAGCGGCGACCCAGCAGTTGCGCCAGCTGCTGCGCGGTCAGGTAACGATCGGTGCAAAGCTTCGCAATCGTCGTCTGCACTTTGGCCGGTTTCGCACGCTGCGATTGACGTACTGCAGTGGCAAGTTCCCACAGGGCCGGATCAAGCGCTTCCGGAATGGAGCCCCCCTCGCTAAGGGGGGGAGTTCCCTCGCTAAGGGGGGGAGTTCCCTCGCTAAGGGGGGGAGTTCCCTCGCTAAGGGGGGGAGTTCCCTCGCTTAAGGGTGAAGCTCCCGCCAAGGTATAGCGCGTTCCGCGCCCCACGCCCTGCTGCTCCAGAAGCCCCGAGCGGACCATGTTCTGCAGCATCCGCGTGATGTCCACGCGATGCAGGGTCAGCATTTCCTGCAGGCGCTGGTTGCTGACCACACCTTCCATCTGTGCCGTCACCAGCGCCTGCACCTCGTCCGAGCCCAAGCCTTCGAATTGCTGACCGAAACGCTGACGCAGTGCGCCAAGCACATCTTCCGGCAGGGTACTGACCATCGGCAGATCAAGCACCACCCGATCGGGGCCGTGGTCCTCGCGCAGGATCGGCGAACGCCAGTGCTCGGCCAGCCAGCTCGCGCGAATCTTGTCGATCCCCGAGCCGGCCTTGTCGCCGGCGCCGAGCATCTGGAACATCTGCTGCAGCGATTTGTTGCGGCACTCGCTGACGCCGCCGCGCAATAATTGTTCGCGTGACACGAGCAGGGTGCCGGGGTTGGAAAAGACCAGCCGATCCACCAGCCGGTCGATCACGATGCCGCCCTGGCCGGCATAGTCGGCGTGGATCAACGCATTGACCAGCGCCTCCTGCAGCGCCTCGCCAACCCGCGTGTCGGCCACCCGATAGCCTTCCGCATCGGTCTGGAACGGTTTCCGGATACCGGGGCCGGAGGAAAGTTTCAGCATCACCTGCTGGTAGAACTGGAAAAGGTTGCCTTCCCAGCTGCCATCCTGTGTCAGCCGGTCGGTCCAGCGCACCGCCGGATCGTCGGAAAAACGCTCGCGGTAATCAAGGTGGAACCCCGGCACCGCCGCCGGGTCGCGGATCGCCTGTTCGCGTCCGAACATCAGCAGGCCGGCGAGCGTCAGCCCTTCGACACCGCTCGCCCGGTCGCGGCGCCAGCCGCCCAGCTTCGCCAGCAAGCCGCGATCGTCCTCGGCCAGCCAGGCATGGCCGGGGCGAACCGACGCGAAACGGTTGCGGAACTGGCGCAGCGAATCCGGGTGCAGGTCTTCCCACGCGAAACCGGTCAGTATCCGGCTGTCCGCGGGTTCGTCGGACTGGTCGGCGAACATGCGGCGGACTTCCGCTTCCGAGCAGCGATAGTCGCCCTCGTAGTTGCGCCGGAAGGTACCGCGAAACGGGTCGATACCGATGAACACCGGGCGCTGCCGGCGATCGGCACGCGGCACGCGAATGCGAATGACCCGGCGCTCTGGCTCAGGCATGGTTTCGATGCTGACATCGGCCGCTGCCAGAAGATTGCGGCAAACCTTGTTCCGGTTGTTAACCGTGTTCCAGAAATCGGCGACCAGCTTTTCCGGATCGGCCAGGCCGTGGATGTCGAGCCGCCCGCCCTTCTGCGCCACCCCGAGCCAGATCGTTCCACCTTCCGTGTTGGCGAAGGCGCTGTAGGTTTCCCACAGGTCGGCCGGCAAGCCGCCCTTGGCCGACTTGTACTCGACGTCGACGCCCTCGTAGAGCGACAGCTCGTCGAACAGGCTCAGTTGTTCGTTGATCGGTGCCATCGCCTTACTTGATCCATCCCATCAGGTGTTTGCAGAAAGTCTGCCAATCCCGGCTCGGAACTGCTGAAAACTTTGCGAGACATTCCGTTCCGGCAACATGAATCCTGGAACGCTCTCCGAAGCAGAGCCTTTCTGAAATTCGGGGATCAGTCGCTCCAATTCCCGCGATGGCTTCGCAATCCTGTCCGGAACGCGGAACGGCGCCTTGCCTCGAATTTTTGTCAGAGCCGCCTCGCCATAAACTTCCGCCAATGCCTCGACATCGCCGAAATACCAGGACTCCAGTTCCTGACAGACAATCCTGACCAGGGTATCGGGACGGCCTGCCTGGTGGCAGAGCTGTCTCAGTTCGTCTTTCAGCGCAAGACAATCGCGGCCATCCTGATCGTGCAGAACGACGAAGCGGGTGTCCGGCGTTCGCCACTCACGAAGCTTTCTCGGAATGGATCTTTTCAGATCGTTCTTGCCACGATGTGCGAGTACGCGAAAAGAAAGGCCAGGTGGCAGCATCGACGGAAGTAGAGTCTTCAGCAGATTGGCCGCCGAAGCCTCTTCGACAAGAAACACAATCTCCAAGCCTACCTCCCCTGCACGACGACGGGAGCAGAAAACATTCCCTGACTCCAAAGCACACCGAGCGGGTCGCCTGCCTCAACCAAGGCGACGATGTTCGGATCGTCGTTCGCGCGGCGAACCTTAGTCACACCGTCGGCCTTTTCCAGCCAGAACACCTCGTCAATGCGAGCCGAATCGAGCAGTTCGGGCGCATGGGTCGACACGAACACCTGCCCACCGCGACACGCATAGTCCCGCAATTCCTCTGCCAGAGAGTTCAGCAATTCGGGATAAAGCTGATTCTCGGGCTCCTCGATGCACAGGAACGGGTGCGGCTTCGGATCGTGCAGCAGGACCAGATAGGCAAACATCTTCAGCGTACCGTCCGAAACGTTGCGCGCCATGAAGGGGTCGGCAAATGCGCCATCGCGAAAACTGAGCACCACATGACCGTCAATGGTCTGGTTGGCCTCGACATTGGCAATCCCCGGCACGCGACGCCGCATCTTGTCGAGAATGATGTCAAACACGTCACGGTGGTTCTCGTAAAGATGCTGTACCACCAGTGGCAGGTTGTCTCCCGTCACTGACAGATGCTCGGCCACGCCCGCCTCCACCCGCTGCCGCGCCGCCATGATGTGGAAATCCGACACATGCCAGTTTTCGATCAGCGAACTGAACGCATGCGCCGCCTTGAAGCGCTGGAATTGGCCAACGCCCTTGATCGCCAGGCTATCCGGCGTGGTCAGGGTCTGCTGTTCACGATTCAGCTCTTCGTCGGTTTTCGAGAAGTCTTCTTCGTTATTGACGGCCGTTCCGACACCGCGACTGAAATCGAGGAAATGATAGGGCGCGCCCGAAGAGGAGCGCTTGTAACGAAGAATTTCGCGCAACACGATTGGCCGCCCCTTCTCCTCGCCGATAACGAGCAGGTAGGTCACCAGCCGGTTGGCGCCGGTAATTTCCAGCCGGAACTGGATTTCAATCTCGATCGGTTCCTTTTCGTGCCCCCGCGTCACCCATTCGCGATAGCCTCCTTCGCGCTGCAACGCGGTACGAACGTTGTTTTCCAGCGCGTCCTTCAGGAAGCCGAACAGCTTGAACAGCGTCGACTTGCCGACGCCGTTGGCGCCAATAAAAAATGCCAACGCCGGAATATTCCTGATTTCCAGCGACTGGAACACGCGGAAATTCTTCAGACGGATTCGTTCAATTTTCATCGCATCACTCCCGCATTACTCGCGCATCAATCCAGATCCATCACCTTCAATGACTCGATACCCCGGTCATCGACGATCTTCACCGCCACGCGGCCGTTCTCGCCCTTGGCAAAAGGCAGCGACAGCGTGCCGTGGAAGGCCGGCAGCAGGGCCTCGTCCAGCTCGGCGCGGATGTCGCGCTTCAGCTTCTCCCAGCCCTCGCCCTTGCCGGCCATCGGGAAGAAGACCTGGCGCGGAAACAGCGAACGGTCATCGTAGTCGGTATCGAGCGACCACATGGCGATCTTGGCCTTGCCGCCCGAGATCAGCTCGCCTTTTGCCGTATCAAAATAGTCGAAGCCGTGCACCTCGACTTCATACAGGCCGTCGTCGCGGCGGCGCAACTCCACGTCCGGCTGGCCCATCAGCCAGAAGCTCTGGTTGCTGGCGCGCGCCTTCTTCAGGTCTTCGGTCAGCAGGTCGGTGTTCATCTGCGCCTTCAGCGCGACGATGCCCTTCAGGTGGTCGATGTCCTTCGCCGCCTCGGGATCGAAGGTAAAGGCGCAGAAGACGATCATCTTGGGGAGCGGGAAGAGTTCGCCCGCCTCCTGCAGCGCCAGCGCCACCTGCCGCTGCTCCAGCGCCGCGTGCTCGGGGCCGAAGCTGACCACCACGCGCTCGCCGCTCTCCAGATGGCCGGAAGCGTGCAGATACTTGGTGCCGGGCAGGGTTTCCAGCTCGGCGAATCTGAGCATCTGGCCGCCCTTGCCCCGGATGCCGGTCTTCAGCAGCTCGTCGCGCCACTGGTGCTGGCGCGAGGATTCGCCGCAACGGGCAATCGCCGCGTCGGCCTCGATCGGCGCCGCGGCACCATCGCCCCCCTCGTCGCCTTCAAGCGCCAGCACGGTCGGGAAGGGCACCGCCTCGACCGAGAACGGCCCGGTCACGCGCAGCTTGCCCTTCGCCTTCGCCGGCTGGTCGTAGAGCGTTTCCTGATCGGCATGGCGGGCGATGGCCTCGTCCATCGCCTTCTGCAGCGCCTGCCGCGCGGCGTGGAAGGCGGCGAAGGGCGCGCGTGCCGCATCATCCGCGCTGGCCGGGAAGTCGAACGGCACTTCCCACTCCTTCGCCTCGGCCTTCAACACCCGGTTCAGCTCGGCCAGCGCCGCCTCCACCGCCGGATGCAGGCGCGCGTAGATTTCGTCGATCTCCGGGTTGTTGGCGATGGATTTCAGCGTGACGTGCGGCACCGTCTTGTAGATGAAACCGCCGCGCAGGCCCTCGTGCGGGTAGCGCAGCTCATAGTAGTCGAAGGAGGCGGTCATCAGCCGCTGCTTGGCCAGCGTGACGGCAACGCGCGAGGTGTCACAACTGATCCAGCGCCGGCCCCATTTCTCGGCGACGTAAGCCGTCGTGCCGCTGCCGCAGGTCGGATCAAGCACGAGGTCGCCGGGGTCGGTGGTCAT
>JAVFAT010000028.1:0-13814 GCA_034002385.1 Azospira sp.
TCGCTTTCCCGATTTGCCTCCCGACGCGGATTTTCCGTGTAGCCGATTCCTTCATCGCCCGCCATGCGGAAGAGGGTCGCGCGCACCAGCGGCGCCGTCGGGCCGAAAGTGAAGGGCCGTGCCAGCTCGTCGTCGATGGCGGCGGCAAGCGCCGCAGCAGCATCCGACCGCCCGCGGAAGTCGTGCGAAATCAGGCGCAACGCACCGGGCGCAGCCACAGTCTGGCACGGGCCACCCGCGGCCGCGGACGTCGGCATGCGCAAGCGCAGCGCATCATGGCGTGCTTCGAGCAGGCTCAGCACGGCCTGCAGGCGCGCCACATCGACCGGCCCCGTCAGGCGCGCGGAGAAGGGCACGTTGTAGGCGGCACTACTCGGGAACATGCGCTGCAGGAACCACAGCCGTTCCTGACCACTCGACAAGGGAAAGGCAGCCTGCTCGCCAACATTCTCGATGACCGGGCCGGCCGGAGACACGGCAACCTCACCAGCCACCGGCCCCGCGCCGCCGCGCCTTGCAATATGCTCGGCCAGTGCGGCCACCGTGGACTGCGTCATCACCTCGCGCAGCGTCACCTCGAGGCCGAGCACGCGTCGCAGGCGGGTCATCAGTTGCATGGCCTTCAGGCTCTGGCCGCCGAGCGCGAAGAAATTGGCCTGCCGATCGACCGCCTGCAGGCCGAGAACCTCGGCAAAGATGGCGGCAATCCGCTCTTCCAGCACGTTCAGGGGTGTTGCTGCCGGCACCTGCATCGCATCGGCCACCGACGCCGCGCCGCCCCCTTGCCCGGCCAAGCTCGCCAGCGCCACGCGGTCGGCCTTGCCGCTCGCGGTCAGAGGCAGCGCCGCCAGGCATTCGATCCGCTCCGGCACCATGTAGGGCGGCAAGGCCGCCGCCAGACCGGCCCTGGCATCCGCCGGTGCGACGCCGTCGGCGCAGACGAAGCCGACCAGCTGACGTGCTCCGCCCTGCCCGACGGCGACCACTGCCGCCTGGCGCACGCCGGGCAGGCGCAGCAGCGCCGTCTCGATCTCGGTGAGTTCGATACGATAGCCGCGCACCTTTACCTGAGCATCGCGGCGGCCGGCAAACTCGATGACACCGTCAGCCCGCCAGCGGCCGATGTCGCCGGTACGGTAGAGGCGCTCCCCCGGCAGAGCCGGCAGCTCGACGAAGACTTCGCGGGTGAGCTCGTCGCGGCCGACGTAGCCGAGCGCCAGACCGTCACCGGCGGCGCAGATCTCGCCCCATTCGCCGACTCCGGCCAGCGCCCCATGCTCGTCGACGATGTGTACGCGGGTGTTGGCGACGGGCCGGCCGATCGGGATCGAGGGGCCGGCGAGGTCTTCCGGGACGATCCGGTGCACCGTCGTGAAGGTGGTGTTCTCGGTCGGCCCGTAGCCGTTGAAGATCTCCAGCGCCGGACAGGCCGCCATGATGCGCCTGACCATCGCCGGGTTGAGCGCCTCGCCGCCGGTGAACAACCGGCGCAACGAAACGAACTGCACCGGGTCATCCTCCGCCAGCACGCCACACAGGCTGGCGGTAAGCCACATCTGGGTGACGCGACCGGCTTCGATACGCCGGCGCAGCCCACCGGCGGCGAGCAGGCGCTCATCGTCGATGCAGCAGACCGTGCCGCCGTTGAGCAAGGCGCCCCAGATTTCCAGGGTCGATGCGTCAAAACCGAGCGGCGCGGCCTGCAGCACGCGCTCGCCGGGGAGGATTTGCCAGAAATCGCTGTTGCAGACCAGGCGCAGGATGCCGCGCTGCGGCACGACGACGCCTTTAGGCACGCCGGTAGACCCCGAGGTGAACATGATGTAGGCCGGCCGTTCACCGCTGCATTCGTCACGGCCGTTGTCGTCGGCAACGAAGTTCTCAACGGCGCTGGCCGCCACGTTGGCGACATCATCATCGGCAAGCAGTTGCCTGCAGTCCAGGCAGACGATGCCGGAGACGGCAGAGTCGGCGAAATCGGCCAGGCCCGCGCGCGCAAGTTGTTTGCCGTCATGGATCAGACGGCGGCAAGCCGCCAGGCGCAGCATGTCACGCAGGCGCTGCGGCGGGTTCTTGTCATCTAGCGGCAGATAGCAGCCGCCTGCCTTGAGAATGCCCAGCATGACCACCAGCGCCGTCGCGCCGCGCGGCACGAGCAACGCCACCGGCTCACCCGGCACGAGGCCGGACAGACGCTGCGCCAGGCGATCGGAGAGCTGATCGAGTCTCTGATAGCTGAGCGTGCCGTCGTCAGCGTCGATGCAGGCGATCTGTGCCGGATGACGGGCCGCTACCTGACGAAACACCGTAGCGACCGTGCTGTGGCGCGGATATTCGCGCGCCGTCCGGTTAAATGAAGCCAGCGCGGGCGTAACGGCGCACGCCGACAGTTCGGCCGCAATCTGCCCGACGAGCGCGTCGCAGGTGGCGGGCAGATCATCTTGGGCGACCCTGGTCAGCAGCCGCCGCCAGGCCGTCACCAGGGCCGCCAATTCGGCGTCGGCGAAACCGCCCGCACCGACATCGAAGCGGAAGGACAATCCACTGCGGTCTGCCAGCACCGACACGGCCAGCGCATAGGGTTGCCGTTCGCTGCCGCTGACGGCGACGATGCGCGGCGCACCGGCCTGCTCGATGCCGTCGAGCGGGTAGTTCTCGAAGACCAGGATGTGGTCGAACAAGGCGTTGCGGCGACCTTCCGCAGCCCCCGCGGCCCACTCCCGCTGGATGTCGGCAAGGTGCAGGAATTCGTGCGGCGCCCGGGCCGCCGCCTGCCGGCGCACGGTATCGACGAGATCGGCAAGCGCGCTCGCCGGCGACCAGCCGAGCCGTACCGGCAGCGTCTGGATGAACAGCCCGACGGTGTGCTCGATGTCCTCGACTTCTGCCGGCCGGCCCGCGGAAACGAGACCGAACACCAGATCGCGGCAGCCGCAGCGGGCGCCGAGCAGGATGCCCCAGAGCGCCTGCAGGAGATGCGGCAGAGTCGCCGACAGGCCGGCGGCACGCGCCCGCAGGCGCTCGCAGACATCAGCGCCGAGTTGCAGCACGGTCTCCTGCCGGGCCGGGCTTTGTCGGGCCGCCACAGCGGGCGCTGCGATGGATGTCGGCCCGGCAAAGCCGTCGAGCAGACCGCGCCAGTAGTTGCGCGCCGCTTGCTGCAAAGGTTGCGCCGCATCGTCGCGCGCGGCCCGCCAGCGTCGCCAGGCCGCCAGCGTCGGCGCCGCTGGCAGTTGCGCAGTCTGACCACGGACTGCAGCGCCAAGGCAGGCGAACATCTCGCGCAACAGGATGCCGATGCACCAGCCGTCCATCAGCAGGTGGTGGAAGCACCAGCTCATTTCGTGCTCGTCGTCGGCAAAGCGGAAGAGCTGGAGATGCAGCAGCGGTCCCGCCGCCAGATCGAAGGCAGCCCGTCGCTGCGCCGCGAGCAGATCGTCACGGCGGGCGGCCTGCTGCGCGCTGCCGAGGCCGGAGAGGTCGTAAAAGCTCACCGTCGTCCGCGCCTGCCGCAGCAGCACACGGGCGAATTCAGCGTCGCCCCCGGAGTCGACGCCGATATCGCCCCCGGCAGCAGCATCCGGCACCCGCGGGAACAGTGTGCGCAGGCTTTCGTGGCGCGCCAGAACTTCTTTCCAGGCGCACGCCAGCTGCACCGGATCGAGTTCGCCCCGCAGGCGGAAATTGATCTGCTGTGTGTAGCTCGCCTCGCCGCCGTCAAGGTACGCATCGGCATCGAGCAGGTGCTGGAAGAGCATTCCGGCCTGAGCCGCATCCGGACGGCCGAAATCGACGATCTCATCGACTCGGGCGCCGCAAGCCCCGGCCAGCGCCACACGCGCCGTCGACGCTTTGCCCGCGGTGGCGTGCAGCGCGGCGACCCAGGCCTGCAGCAGGCGTTCGACCCAGTCCGCATCGAGCTGCGACGGCGCGAAGGTGGCACCCAGACGGAGGTCGCCGGCAGCATCGAACCAGGCCAGCAGATCAAGCGGCACGGCAGCGGAGAAGTCCTCCGGCAGCAGGCCGGGCAGCGTATCCGGCCCCGCCAGTTCCGCCAGCGGAACGAAATCACCACCCGCCCCACCGGCCGGCAGCAGGCGTCCGAGGTAGTTCAGGGCAATCTGCGGCGTGTAAGCCAACGCTTCGGGATCGCGGAGGGCGGCAAAACCATAGCCAAGGCCACCGTCGACAAGGCGCGCCAGACGCGCCCCGAGTTTGCGGGCCATCTCCGGCACATCGGCCGACGGCGTCAAACGCAGCGGAAAGGCGGCGGTGAACCAGCCGACCGACTGGCTGAGATCGATACCCGGCAGCACCGGCTGCCGGCCATGCCCTTCGAGGGTGACGAACACCGGCGCCGTCTGGCCGCAGGCGTGCAGGGCGGCCGCTAGCGCCGCCAGCAGTTCGGGCAGCGGAGAAGCCGCCCTGCCGCCGGCAAAATCGGCAAAGCCGGTGACCTCCGCCTGTCGTCGCAGCCGCAGCGCTCCCGGGGAAGCTCCGTCACGCAAGGCGACGAGCGACGCAGCACCGGCCGCGCAGATCCGCCGCCAGGCCCCAACCTCGTCCGACGGCGGAAAATCGGCGTTGGCAAGACGCAAGGCCCAGGCGGCGAAGCCGGTGCCTTCCTGCGCCAGCGGCCAGGCGCCCTCGCGGCAGAACCAGGCCAGTTCCTGGCGCAGCAGATCGAGGGAAACGGCGTCGAGAACGAAATGGTGGCCACCGAGCAGCAGCAGACGCTCCGTTCCCCGGCGCAACAGGCAGGCACCGAAGGTGCGTCCGGCGCGTGCATCGAGTTCGGCGAAAAGCTGCGGAGCCGCGACCGCGAGTGCCGCCGCCTCGTCCTCGTCGGCAGGCCGTTGCAGCTCGAACCATGCCGCCGGGCACGGCTCGGCGAGAATTTCCGCCGCCTCATCGGCGAACTTGAGCCGGAAGGCCTGGTGTCGCGCCGGCAACCCGGCAACGGCCTGACGCAGGCGCTGTTCATCGACCGTCGCCGCCAGCCGCAGCGGCAGGGCCATGTGAAAGCGCGTCCAGCCCTGTCGGTGGCGGGCGATGAAATCGCGCTGCAAGGGCAGTAGCGGCACCGTCACGCCGGCAGCGAGCACGGCGGTTTCACTGGACACGTCTCTTCTTGCACTTTCCGTATCCTGCAGCGCGTCCTCTTTTGCGTCCCTTTCCGTCGCCCTTTCCGCGTCCGCCACCACCTCCAGGCGGGTAGCCAGTTCGCCGAAGGTCGGCGCGGCGAAGAAATCCGCCGGCTGCAGGCGCTCGACGCCGAGCCGGCGCAGCAGGCCGACCATCTGGATGGCCTTGATCGAATCGCCGCCACACAGGAAGAAGTTGCTTTCGGCCGTTGGCGGCAGCCCGCCGAGGATCTCCCGCCAGGCTCGTACGAGCGGCATTGCGGCGTCTACGCCCGGCGCGGCGCGGCCGCCGGCCGCTTCATCTGGCACTTCATCTGGCACTTCATCTGGCACTTCATCTGGCACTTCATCTGGCACTTCATCTGGCACTTCATCTAGCGCTTCATCTGGCGCTTCATCAGCCCTTTCGTACGCACCTTCCCCTGCCGGCTGATCTGCCGCGCAGCCTTCGGGCGCCACGCCGGCATGCTCCGGATCGTTGCCGCTTTCGCCCGCTGCGCCGGCCATCACCTCGTCGCCCGCTACCGTACCGCCGGCCGGCACCGACCGCGCCAGTGCCGCAAGGAAATCGACGAATTCATCGAGAATGGCTACCGCCTGTGCACTGCCTGCAACGGCGAGGTCGTATTCGAGCAGCAGCTCGCAGACCTCGCCCTGTTGCGTCAGCAACACGAAGCCGTAATCGAACTTGGCAGCACGCAGCACCGCATCGGCAAAACTCAGCTTGAGGCCGGCCGGCAATTCGGCTTCGGCAAGCAGCGCGGCCTGGTCGATGTGCGTCGCCAGCACATCGACCAGCGGCGAACGGGATGGATCGCGCAGTTCGTTCAACGCTCCCGGCAGGCGATGGAAGGGATAGCGGCCGTGCGCAACAGCGGCGCGCAGGGCCGCACCGGCGCCACGGACGGCATGCAGCGCGTCGCCGCCGGGTGGCAGGCGGACAATGGCGGTGTTGACGAAATAGCCGGCGGCATCAAAACACTCCGGTGCATCGCGCAGGCCAAGCGGCACGGCGACGGCAACGTCGTCCTGACCGCTTCGCCGCTGCAGGAAGGCGCCGAGCAGGCCAATGAAGGCGCCGAGCAAGGTCGTTCCGCCCTGCCCGGCCAGCCCGGCGAGCCAAGTCGCTGCCGGGACCGGCAGGCGTCGCCGCAGGACTTCGCCCCGCCCCTGCTTGACGGGCTGGCGCGGTGCCGCCGGCAGGAGATCGAGCCGGGCCGGCAGAGGAGTCAGCTGACGCCGCCAGAATTCGAGATCGGTTTCTGCGGCCGGGGAACCCAGGTATTCCTGCTCAGCCTCGACGAAGCGTTTGAGCACGCCGGCGGCAATCACTTGGCGGGCCGCCGCCGGATCGCGCAGCCAGGCCAGCGCGTCGCGCAGCAGAAGGCCGAGGCTCTCACCGTCGCCGATGATGTGATGCAGCACCAGCGCCAGCCGCCAGCGCCGTTCGGCAAGGCGGAGCACGGCCAGGCGGATCGGCGGCCGCTCGTCGAGGATGAAGGGGCGGTGGATGAATTCGTCGAGGATGGCGTGCGAGCGGTCATCCATGGAAACGAGGTCGTGACGTTCTACCTCCAGCCCGCTGCCGTCATGGACACGGAGCCAGGGGGCATCGATGTCGCCGGCGACCGTGCACCGACAGGCCGGCTGCCGCTCGATGACCGCCGACAGCGCCTCGACGAGGCGCCCGGTCAGCTCGGCATCGGCCTCGACATCGAGGACCAGCGGCATGTTGTAGCGTGCGCCCGGCCCATTCAGGCAATGGAGCGTCCATAGCTGCAGCTGCCCCTGGCTCAGCGGCAGTTGCCGCAGTTCCGCATCGTCGGCGGCAAGCGCACTGCCGGCGGCCAGGCGCTGCCGGACGAGAGCAGCCAGTGCGGCCAGCGAACTGCCAGCGAGGAAATCATGCATCGACAGCGACAATCCATGAGCCAGAGACAGCCGGCGAACCAGCGTCATGGCCTTGAGGCTGTCACCGCCAAGGGAGAAAAAATCGGCCTCCGGGTCGGCGACCGCCGCCCCCAGAACCGCTTCGTAATGCGGCCGCACCACATCGTCCGCCGGGCTGTGGCTACCGGACGGCGTACGTCCACCGTCATTGCCTGCCGCCTTGTCGAGGCGTAGCAGGGCCTGCCGGTCGACTTTGCCGGCCGGCGTCACCGGCAGGCGGTCGACCACGTGGTAGCGCGCCGGCAGGGCGAAATCCGGCAACTGGCCACGCAGCCAATCGATCAGTGCGGCCGGGGAAAATTCCTGTGCCCGTCCGTCGGCAAGGATCAGGAAGGCGACCAGGGACAGGGCACCATCCGCCCCCGGCTGCACTCCGACACTGGCCTGGACAATGTCCGGATACCGCTCCAGAACGGCGCACACCTCGCCCAGCTCAACCCGGTGACCACGGATCTTGACCTGATCGTCGTTGCGGCCCAGCAGCAGGATATCCCCGGAGAGTAGCCAGAGGGCGCGATCGCCAGTGCGGTACCAGCGCCGCCCTGGCTCGCCCGCGCGGAAAAAGAAACGCTCGGCGTCGAGTTCGGGTCGGTTGAGGTAGCCGATGGCCAGCCCCGCACCAGCCAGGCAAAGTTCGCCGGGCAGCCCCGGAGCAACCGGCTCGCCAAGACTGTCAAGAATGCAGGCGGCCGTGTTCGGTAACGGCCGACCGATGCCGACAGGTTTGTCCGTGTCGTCCGGCAACACCCGGACGAGAGTGGCGCAGACCGAAGCTTCGGTCGGGCCGTAGGCGTTGAAATAGGCAAGCTGACCGGCGTAGTGGCGCGCATCCTCGGCAACAGGCGCTTCGCCGGCGGTGATCAGCACGCGCAAGCCGGGAAAGCTGTCGCGCCGGAACAACGCCAGATAGGACGGCGGCAAGGTGACGACGCTGATACCCCGCTCGGCCATGAATTCCCGTAACGCCCAAGGCGCATCGATCAATTCACGTGAGACCGGATGCAAGCTGCCGCTTGCCAGCAGCGCCATGAAAATTTCCGACAAGGAGGCATCGAAGGACGGCGAAGCAAACTGCAGCACGCGGTCGACCGCCGTGATGCCGAAGGCGGCGATCTGCGCCTGGATCATGTTCACGAAACCGCCGTGCCGTAGCAGCACACCCTTGGGCTGGCCGGTGGAACCCGAGGTGTAGATCAGGTAGGCCGGATCGTCCGGCGCCACGCGCGGCAGGGCCGATGCCGGCGGCAGATCGACCGGCAGCAGCTGGCCCGGCAACGGCAAGCAGGCCTCCGCGGCGGCGGCAACGTCGTCTGCCGTCAGCGCGAGCAGGCGAAGCGCACCCGAATCGGCCAGCATGTACGCTTGGCGCGCCGGTGGATAGGCCGGGTCGATGGGCAGGTAGACGGCACCCGCCTTCATGATGCCGAGGATACTTTCGGCCAGCGCCGGATGGCGGCGGGCGAGTACGGCGACGGTTTCTCCGGGCATCACGCCTTGTCTGGTCAACCAACCGGCAATGGCCACCGAGCGCGCGCGCAGCGTCCGGTAATCCTGCGCCTGCCCATCGCTGTCGACGACGGCGGGCGCCGCCGGCGTCAGCGCCGCCCGCCGGTCGAACAAGCCGTGAATGGTGTCGGCGGCGAAGACGCAGCGCTCGCCTTCCTGCCAGGCGGCAAGCTGCGATATCTCGCCGGGCAGCAGGATGCGCCAGCGCTCGACGGGCAGATCTGGCGCGGCCTCGATCTGTTCGAGCAGGAATTCGAGACGTTCGGCGTAGGCACGCACATCCTCGTCCCGGAAATGGTTGTGGCTGTAGACGATCGACAAGTGCAGCCCGTCGCCGTCAGCCGTTCTTTCCTCGGCCGCATAGACCCCGAACACGGTCGGCTCGTACCGGCTGACCATGTTGGAGAAATTGACGACTCGAAGATCGCCTTCGCCACCATCGGGCGGCAGCGGGAAGTAATTCAGATTGGTGTCCCAGACAATGACCTGCGCCGCATCCGGTGCAGCTTTGCGCCAGCCACTCTGAAACGGCGTCCGGGCGTGGCGCAGCAGCGTCACCGTCTGCCGGCGCAGGGCAAGAAGCAGCGTTGCCAGCGTGGCGCCTGCGTTCAGTTCGACGATGAACGGGGAAACGGCCACGCGGCAGCCGTGCATCCTGCGGATGTCCTTGCGCTCGCCAAGGCTTAACGGCTGCTGGACGGAGAGGATGCGCCGGTCGTAAAGGCGAGCCAGCAGTGCCGCGTGCAGGGCTGTCAGCAGCGTCGACTTGCCCGCGCCGTGACTGACGGCGAGCGTATCGAGGCGCGCCACTGCCGCCGGCGACAGCTTGACGTCAATCTGCCCGGAGCCGTCGAGGCGGTCGGGCCGCCCCGGCCGCGGGGTGAAGATACGTTCGACCGGCAGGCGCGCAAGGTGCGCCGACCAGAACGCAGCGTCGCGCTGCGCACCCACCGATGCGGCGTAGGCGAGATCCGCCGCACAGACCTCCGCCCAATCGCAGGGCAGACCGGTATCGAAGGGCTGGCTGTGGCCGCGATCCGCCTGAAGACCTTCGTAGATTCTCGACAGCAGGTTGAAATGCGCAACGAGCGAGAGGCCGTCGCTCAGCAGGTGAAAAACCCGCATCAGGAACCAGCTGCGCCCCCGAGCACACTCCTTTCCGAGGCGCAGCAACGCAAACTGGCAAAGCTGCCCGCCCGCTGGCTGGAACGGCTGCTCGGCAAAGGCCGCGCGGAATTCGTCGGCGGAGCGCTCCGGATCGTCCTCACCGGACAGATCGACAAAGCGGAAATCAGGAATCGGGAAGACGCCGGTTTCGATGTCCGGCAGCGTCTCGTCCGAACGATAGGCCAGGGTGGCCGTCAGTAGCGGCACGTGTCGCAGCAGGATTTGCAGCGATGCCGCCAACCGCCCGGCATCGGGCTCGCCGGCGAGCATGAATAGACAGCCCGAATAAAGCCCGGGATGACCCTCGGGCAACATCGCGTTGGCCAGCCAGAGTTCCTTCTGGAAACTTGTCAGCGGAAAGGTCTGCGAAGGTATGCCGAACATCACCGGTTTGTCGAGGGTAACTCCAGTTGCGCGTCGCATCCTGAACGATGCCAAAGAATTGCCGCAAGAATGACAAGGCGTTTCGACGCTGGGGAGAGAACTTTATCATGCCTGCCTATTCGTTCCGGCAACCGGTAGCCGTTACAATCCCTTGTTCAACCCGCAAGGAAGCCGAGAAAGCCGTTCCGTATGCGCACCCGATTCCCGAAAACACTTGCTGCCTGCATCGTCCTGTCTGGCGTCATCGCCACCCTTGCCGGCTGCCAGCCGTCGTGCGAACGGGGAGATTGCAAGGCTCCGGTGAGCGCTAGCAAGAGCGGCACGCTGGACAGGATCGGCGACCGGGGGGTGATTGTCCTCGGCCACCGCGAATCCTCGGTTCCCTTCTCCTACTACGATAACGACAGGAAGGTCATCGGCTATTCGCACGATCTGGCGCAGGAAATCGTGAATGAAGTGAAATCGGAACTCGGCCGGCCCGATCTCAAGGTCGAACTGGTGCCAGTCTCGCCGGAAAACCGCTGGTCCATGATCGCCGACGGCCACGTCGACCTCGAATGCGGCACCAGCGGCCACACCGCCGAACGGGAACGGATGGTTGCCTTCAGCAACTCGATCTTCATCGTCAGGATGCGCATCCTGACACGCAAGGATTACGGCATCGCCGATTTTCTCGACCTCACCGGCAAGACGGTGGTGACCACCGCCGGCACGACCAACGCCGACAAGGTACGGCAGATGAACGAGGCGCAGAACCTGGGCATGGAGATCCTGATCGCCAAGGATCACGGCGAAGCCTTCCACATCCTCGAAACCGGCGGCGCCGCTGCCTTCCTGATGGACGACGTCCTGCTCTACGGCGAGCGGGCGCGGGCCATCCGCTGGGGCGACTGGATCGTCACCGGCACGCCGCAGTCACGCGAAGCGTACGCCTGCATCCTGCGCAAGGACGACCCGGCATTCAAGCAGCTCGTTGACCGGGCGCTGAAGCGGGCCATGGCGCCGGAAGCCTTTGCCCCGCTCTACGAAAAATGGTTCCTCAGGCCGGTGCCGCCCAAGGGCATGAAGCTCGATTTCCCCTTGAGCGAAGACATGCGCGAACTGCTCGCCGCGCCGAACGACAGGGTTCTGCAATGATGCGCACCGGTACGGTATCGCGCTGACGCACAGGCCCCCATGCCGCTCGCTGCGCCCACCCCGGAACCCATGTCGGCTGCCATCGTCCATCCGCGCCGCGCCCGCAGCCTCGGCTGGCTGATCGTCGCCTGCTGTCTGGCGCTCCCGCTGGCGGGCCGCGCCCTGGCCGGGCCACTGGACGCCGTGCCGGCGGCACCGGACATCCGCCGCATCCTCGAGCGCGGCGAACTCGTCGTCGCCCTGCCGAAGACCGATTCGCCGCCTTTCTTCTACCAGCGCGACGGCCGCCTGCGCGGCGTCGACGTGGCGCTGGCCGAGGGACTGGCCCGCGAGTTGCAGGTCGGGCTGCGCTTCCATCGCGAGGCGGACAGCTTCAACGAGGTGGTGGCCGTGATCGCCCGCGGCGAGGCCGACGTCGCCAGCAGTAAGCTGTCGCGCACCCTGTCGCGCGCACAGCACGTCCGCTTTTCCCGGCCCTACCTGGAACTGCGCCATGCGCTGGCGCTCAACCGCATCCGCTTCGCCGAGATGGCCAGGGGGCGCGACGCCCCCACCGTGGTGCGGGCCTTCTCCGGCTCGATCGGCGTCATCGCCCATTCCTCCTACGCCGACTTCGTGCGGCACAACTTCCCCGCTGCAAAGATCGTCGAATACCCGGACTGGGCGCAACTGGTGCAGGCGCTCGAACAGGGCGGGATCGACGGCGCCTACCGCGACGAGTTCGAGATCCGGCGCCTGTTCAGGAACGATCCGAAGAAATCGCTGAGCCTGCGCGCGGTCACGCTTACCGACACCCGCGACGCGCTGGCCATGGCCGTCCACCGCGACGCGCATCAGCTGCTCGCGCTGATCGACATCTACCTGGAGCAGCGCCGGAGCACGCTGCGCGTCGACGACCTGCTCGGGCACGAAGGGGACTACTGAGCGATGAACGCCTTCGTCGACACCTGGCACCGCTGGGCCACCCGTCCGGGCGTGGTGCTCGCCAGCCTGCTCGCCGGCATCGGCGTCGGCCTCTACGCGCCCGGGGTCGCCGCCGGCATCGGCTTCTTTGGCGACGCCTACGTCGATCTGCTGAAGATGATCGTACTGCCCTTCATGGTTTCGGCCGTGATCTTCAGCCTGCGCCAGCTGATGCAGGAAGGCAGCGCCTCACAGCTGATCGGCCGGGCGGTGCCCGTGATCCTGCTGACCATGGTCGCCACCGCCGCCGTCGGCCTGGCCGCCGGCCTGGTCATGACGCCGGGCGCCGACCTGCCGGCCGACACGCTACATACCCTGGGCCGGCTGGTCGGCAAGGATCTCGACCGCAGCGGCCACATCGAAATGGCCCTCTCGGGAAACCCGGCCGAATCCGGCCAGGCCGGAGCACCCAGCATCGCCGCCATGCTGCTCGGCGTCGTGCCCGGCAACATCTTCGCCGCGCTCGCCCAGGGCGACACCCTGAGGGCGCTGGTCTTCTCGCTGCTCTTCGGGTTGGCCGTCGGCAGGGCGCCGGCCGCTGCCTCGCAGCCCCTGACGCAGACGCTGGAAATGGTCTATCGGGCCTGCCAGACGCTGACCCGGTGGTTCAACTACATGCTGCCACCGGTGCTGCTGTCGATGGCCGCCAGCCAGGTGGCGAAGACCGGCATCGAGCCGATGCTCGCCATGCTGCATTTCATCGCCACGCTCGGTCTGGCCTCTCTCCTGCTTATCGCTCTCTGCTTCTGGCTGCTGCGCCGCGCCAGCGGGCAATCCTGGCGCGACGTGCTGCGCAGCCAGCGCGAGCCGCTGACCATGGCCGTCGCCACGCGCAACAGCCTGGCCTGTATGCCGGCGATGATCGAAAGCCTGGTCGCCGACTTGCGCTTTCCGCGCGCGCGCATCGAGCTGCTGGTGCCCTTCGGCGTATCGCTGCTGCGTCTCGGGCCGATCCTCTACTATGTGGTGGCGACGCTGTTCATTGCCCAGATGTACGGCCAGGAGCTGGCGCCGGCCGAGATCGCCATCGTCGCCGTCGGCGCCATGCTCGCCGGCTTCGCTTCGGCCGGCATGAACGGCATCGTCACCATTTCGCTGACCGGCGTCGTCTGTGGCCATATCGGCCTGCCCTTCGAGGCCGTGTTCGTGCTTTTCGTCGCCATCGACCCGATCTGCGACATGTTCCGCACCACCGTTCTCGTCGCCGGCAACAACGCCTTCGCGGCACTGGCCTGCGGCCGGGAACGGGTCATCCAGTAGCAGGCAACCAGGAGAAACGCGATGCTCGGAATTCTCGGTGGTATGGGGCCTTCGGCCACGGCGGACTTCTTCGCCAAACTGGTCGCGCTGACGCCTGCGCGATGCGACCAGGAGCACGTTCCGCTGCTGCTCAGCTGCCTGCCGCAGACCCCGGATCGCTCCGCCGCCATCCTCGGCACCGGCCCGTCGCCGCTCCCCTGCCTGCTGCTTGGCCTGCGTCGTCTGCTCGATGCCGGCGCACTCGCCATCGTCGTGCCGTGCAACAGCAGCCATCACTGGTTCGACGAACTGCAGGCGGCCAGC
>JAVFAT010000029.1:0-10997 GCA_034002385.1 Azospira sp.
GAGGCCGATGCGCTGATCATCCTCACCGACCAGCCCGGCCTCTACACCGCCGACCCGCGCAAGGATGCCTCCGCCACGCTGATCGTCGTAGCGGCGGCCGGCGAGGCGCGGCTGGAAGCGATGGCCGGCGGCGCCGGCACCGCCATCGGCAGGGGCGGCATGATCACCAAGGTGCTCGCCGCCAGGCGCGCTGCCAGAAGCGGGGCGCACACGGCGATTGCCAGCGGCCGCGAGCCGGACGTGATGCCCCGGCTGGCCGCCGGCGAGGCCATCGGCACCCTGCTCGTCGCCGGCACGCAGCCGCTCGCCGCGCGCAAGCAGTGGCTGGCCGACCACCTGCAGCTTGCCGGCCGGCTGCTGCTCGACGCCGGCGCCGTCAAGGCGCTGCACGGCGGCAGCAGCCTGCTGCCAGTCGGCATCAAGGGCGTCGAAGGCGAATTCGAGCGCGGCGCCGCCGTCGCCTGCATCACCCCGGAAGGCACGGAAATCGCACGCGGCCTGGCCAACTACGCCAGCAGCGAAACCCGGCTGATCGCCGGCAAGGCTTCCGGCGACATCGAAACCATCCTCGGCTACGTCGACGAGCCGGAGCTGATCCACCGCGACAACCTGATCCTGCTCGGCTGAACGCTGCCCCCCTCCACCGGCAAGGGAGTCCGGGGGCGCCCGTTCTTCACTCTGGCGAAGCTGCCAACCGCTTTCACCACAAAGGCACAGAGGCACGGAGACACAGAGAAAAGCCCTGACCTGGTTTCCTCTGTGTCTCCGTGCCTCCGGCGGCAACAAGCGCCGCAAGTGGCTGGCCCATGGCACTTTGCCGGCAGCGAATATTTTTTACGCGTGAATCGCCGAGAGTGCGTCAGGGTTGGCTTCGACGATCTTGAGCAAAGGACATCAGTGGCCGTTGCTTCACGTGCCGACCAACCAAGGAATCGCTCCAGTAAGGACACCGTCGATCGCCAACTCGTCCGCATTCGGCCCCTCGCCCAACACGAAAAATGGCTAATGAACTCGGCGTTGCGCTTTCTGGGTTTCAGTTCGTGATGCGCAACAACCCGCTCAGTAGCGGCGAACGCGACTCAACAAACGGGTTGACCACGGTCACGCCGCGCCAGGTGAAGCCGTTGTGAAAGTCTTCCGAGAGCAGCAGCCGGCAGCGGTTCTCTGCGGCGACGGCGAGAACCAAGGCGTCCCATATCGGTAGCTGATGGTCGATGGTCAGGTCCAGCGCCGACTGAAAAGCAAACCAGGTGGAGTCGGCCACCTCGAAGCTGTCGGCCCAACTCAACACCGCTTCACGCGTTTGTTCAGCAGAGCGTTTGGCTTTGCTCGTCAGAACACGGGAGAGCTCTCCCAAGGTCTGCGCCGGCAGTAACACTTCGGTGCAGGGCAGTTGCTCAACCAATTGCACGGCCATGCTGCAACGCCGTTCATCGCCAACCCCTTCGGCATAGGCCAAGACGTTGGTGTCGAGGGCGACTCTCACCGATCAGCCCTCGTACAACTCATCACGTGTCCAGTTGCGAGCGCCGCTGGCCTTTTGCTGACGCAGCCGCCCGAGCAAATCGCGCCTGGCGGACTCACGCTCGCTGCCGCCAGAGCGTGCAGGAGAAATGGTGGCAACAGGCTTGCCCCGCGACAGCACCGTAACGACCTCACCGGTAGCGACATCGCGCAGCACGTTGGAAAAGTGCCGATTGGCGTCGCCGGCAGAAATGGTTTTCATCTGGCCCTCCGAAAGTAGTGTTCAACACTACATTACCGTCCGGTCGTGCGTGCCGTCAAGGGTTGGATCTTTGCTGACACACATAGGCACAGAGAAAAGCCCTGACCCGGTTTCCTCCATGCGCAAAGGGTGCCATTGGGGGGGGGAATCAGGTCATTGCTGGGGGAGAATCGCCAGGATGTCCTGCCGCTCTCCGAGCAGACGCACGACATCGAGGTAGTCTTCGCGCTCAAAGTAGAACCAGATCAGCGGAAAACCGGCCACACGCCAACTACGCAATCCGGGAATGTCGAGTTCCTGGCCAATACGGGGCGACCGCGTGCCAGGATTTTGTTCGATCTGCTTGAGCGCTTCTCTTGCTGCGATCACCATCTCTTCGGCGATGCGCGTGCTGGCTACCTGACGGTAGTAGCGCGCTGAATCCTTGCGGTCAGCCAGCGCCTGGGGGCGCAGGTAGGCGGGCTTCAATCGATCTCGCCACGTGCGATGGCTAACAACTCGTCCTCATCCGCCTGTGTCAGTGGATGCGCAGACCCCGAGGCCAAACCCTCCCCGATCAAGGCACGCAGGCGCGCCTTGGCTTCCTCGGCCTGATCCTTGCGGACCAGTTCGCGAATGTATTCACTGGTATTGCCGTAGTGGCCAGAAGCAACACGCGCGTCGATGTAAGCACGCATGGTTTCTGGCAGGGCAAAGCTGAGTGTGTTTCGGCTCATGGTGAAGCCAGCATAGGCAAGTTAACAACTGTTGTCAAAAATCATCGCCACCATTTCGGCGCTTTGGCAGCTGCTGAGTTTGTCAGCTTCGAAGACACTGAAGCACGCTTCGAACAAGGCCGGATTTCCTTTTTGTCTCTGCGCCTCCGGGGATGGCAAGCGCCGCAAGTGGCTGTCCCATGCGTATCTCGCCCTTTCTGATTGCGCCGCTGCAATAGGTGCAGGCCGATCTGCTTTCGTCAGCCCCAAAACAAAACGGGCGCCGAAGCGCCCGTTTTTACGTTTGACTGGAGGTCAGATCAGAACGTGTGGGTAACGCCAGCCATGAAGGTGTCGTTGGTCTCGCCGACGAAACGGGTCTGAGTGATGCTGCCGGCGGCGGCAAGCGCGTTGCGGTCGTTGTCGGTGCGGATGTAGGTCGTGTACAGCGAGGTACGCTTCGACAGGGCGTGGGTGTAGCCGACGGCAACAGACGTCGAGTCACCAGCGCCGCTACGATCCCAGTTCAGCTTGCCGTAGGAAGCGTGGACCTTGCCATTGCCGAAGACCGGAACGGTCACACCGAGGTTCCACAGCTTGTTGTCAACCGATGCGGCGCCCGAGAGGGTGTCGTTTTCCTGGGTCTGATAGACGGCGAAGAGCTTGGCAACCTTGAAGTCATAGGAACCGGCAAGCATCCAGTTGTCGACGTCTTTGCTGGTACCGACTCCAGCAACAACCCGGTCCGCCTGGCTCTGATAAACCGCATCAACAGCGATCGGGCCGTTGGTGTAGCTCAGGCCGACACCGACAAAGCCGTCGTTACCAGTGCTGATGCCATTGATACCGGCGTTGTTCTCACCGTAACCATAGATGGCCTTGGCCTGGAAGCCAGCCATGACCGGCGAGGTGTAGGTGATGGAGTTGTTGATGCGCGAACGGCCGCTGGCGGAGATCGAGTGGTTACCGGCGTTGCTCAGAATCTGCAGCGGGGAGCCGACTGGCGAGCCGGCGAAGGCGTCGTTGCGAACCGAGGCGATGAAGCCCGGAGCATACTGACGGCCAAGGGCGACGGTGCCGAGCTTGGCGCTGCTCAGGCCGACGAATTGCTGACGAGCAACCGTGCCGGCGGTACCAATACCCTGGTTCTGATCGTTAACCAGACCGTATTCCAGCGTGAAGACAGCCTTCAGGCCATTGCCCAGACCTTCTTCGCCACGGAAGCCGATGCGCGAACCGGCCCAGTTGCCAGAATCGATGCCGTTGTAGTTGGCGCTACCGCCAGCACCCGTGCGATCACCCGACGAGCTAACGAAACCGGCGTCAACGATACCGTAGATGGTGACGTTGCTTTGCGCGAAGGCAGCCGTCGATGCCAGACCGGCGACAGCCAGGGCGATAAGTTTCTTTTGCATCAGTTTTTCTCCTCTGTGATTAAGACAGGTTCCTCACATCGCCGAAACGGCCACCCTCGGAACCGGGCTTACCTCTCTTGGATGAGGGGTCAGGGCCGATTCTGGCAAACGCCCCCCGGCACCGACAACCGCCGTGTCGCTTTTCGCCCCGGCGAGGCAGGGCGGCTGTTGCGCCAGCGCAACATTTCAGCCGAACAGGCCGGCGAGCGCCGCGCCCGGTTCCGGCGCGCGCATGAAGGCTTCGCCGACGAGGAAGGCGTGCACGGCGTTTTGCCGCATCAGCGCAACGTCGGCCGGGGCCAGGATGCCGCTTTCGGTGACCACCAGCCGGTCGGCCGGAATCCGCGGCAGGAGGTCAAGCGTGGTTTGCAGGCTGACCTCGAAGCTGCGCAGGTTGCGGTTGTTGATGCCGATGAGCGGTGTCTTCAATTGCAGCGCCTGTTCCAGTTCGTGGCCGTCGTGCACTTCCACCAGCACCGACATGCCGAGGCCGAAGGCGATGGCTTCGAATTCGCGCAGGGTGGCGAGGTCGAGCGCCGAGACGATGAGCAGGATGGCGTCGGCGCCCATCGCGCGCGCTTCGAAGACCTGGTACGGGTCGACGAGGAAATCCTTGCGCAGCACCGGTAACGCGCAGGCGGCGCGGGCGGCCTGCAGGTAATCGGGAGCGCCCTGGAAGTATTGCCGGTCGGTGAGCACGGAGAGGCAGGCGGCACCGTGCTTCTCGTAGCTGGCAGCGATTTCGGCCGGGCGGAAGTCGGCGCGCAACACGCCCTTGGACGGGCTGGCCTTCTTGATCTCGGCGATCACCGCCGCCTTGCCGGCAGCGAGCTTCGCGCGCAGGGCGCCGGTGAAATCGCGCGCGGCGGGCTGAGCTTCGGCGGCTGCGCGCACGGCGGGCAGCGGTTTGACGGCACTCGCCGCCGCCACTTCCTCGCGTTTGGTGGCAAGGATTTTTTTCAGGATGTCGCTCATGTCGATTGTGGATTTCTCGAAAGGGTTGTGAAGCAGTCGGCGGCTTCGATGCGCGCCTTGACCGATTCAACGAGCACCCGGCAGGGGCTGCCCTTGAGCGCCGTGCGCAGGAAGCTGGCGAGATCCCCGGCTGCGATATTCTGCGACTGCCGCACCCCGACCGTGGCGAAGACTTCGCCAGCCATGTATTCGTTGCGCTCGGGCTGCTCCGCTTCCCAGGCCAGGTAGGCGGCGGCGTCGAATTTCGTTGTCGCTTGGGACAGGGCCATGATGACTCCTCGTTAGCCGGAATTCAGGCGATCATGCCGAAAAACTTCGCGTGATCCGTACGAATTCGTCGAGCTTGGCGCGCGCGGCGCCGGAGACGATGGCTTCGCGGGCGCGGGCGATGCCGTCGCCGATGCTGTCGGCGAGGTTGGCGACGTAGAGCGCGGCGCCGGCGTTCAGGCAGACGACTTCGCGGGCCGCACCCGGCCGGTTTTCGAGCACGCCGAGCAGCACCTGCTTCGATTCTTCGGGGCTGCCGACGCGCAACTGGCGCAGGGACTGCATTTGCAGGCCGAAATCCTCGGGGTGGATTTCGTATTCGGAAACTTCGCCGTCCTTCAGCTCGCCGACCAGGGTGGCGGCACCGAGCGAGATTTCGTCGAGGCCGTCGCGACCGTGCACCACCAGCACGCGCTCGGCGCCCAGGCGCTGCATGACGCGCACCTGGATGCCGACGAGGTCGGGGTGGAAGACGCCCATCAGCGTGTTCGGCGCACCGGCCGGGTTGGTCAGCGGGCCGAGGATGTTGAAGATGGTGCGCACGCCCATTTCGCGGCGCACCGGCGCCACGTGCTTCATGGCGCTGTGGTGGTTGGGCGCGAACATGAAGCCGATGCCGCAGGCCTCGACGCAGGCGGCGACCTGCGCCGGCGTGAGATTGATGTCGGCGCCAAGTGCCTCCAGCGCGTCGGCGCTGCCGGAACTGGACGAGACGCTGCGGCCGCCGTGCTTGGCGACGCGGGCACCGGCCGCGGCGACGACGAAGATCGAGGTGGTCGAGATGTTGAAGGTGTGCGCCGAGTCGCCGCCGGTGCCGACGATGTCGACGAAGTGACGGTCGTAGGGCAGCTTCACCGGCGTTGCCAGTTCGCGCATGACGCTGGCGGCGGCGGCGATCTCGCCGATGGTTTCCTTCTTGACGCGCAGGCCGGTGAGGATGGCGGCGATCATCACCGGCGAGACTTCGCCGCCCATGATCTGCCGCATCAGCGAAACCATTTCGTCGTGGAAGATCTCGCGGTGTTCGATGACGCGTTGCAGGGCATCCTGCGGCTTGAACGGCTGGCTCATCGGGCGTGCTCCTTGAGGAAGTTGTTCAGGAGGTCGTGACCGCGCTCGGTCAGGATCGATTCGGGGTGGAACTGCACGCCCTCGACAGCCAGCGTCTTGTGGCGCACACCCATGATTTCGCCGTCTTCGGTCCAGGCGGTGACGGCCAGACAGTCGGGCAGCGATTCGCGCTCGACGGCGAGCGAGTGGTAGCGCGTGCAGGTGAGCGGATTCGGCAGCCCCTTGAAGACACCGACGTTCTCGTGATGCACTGGCGAGGTCTTGCCGTGCATCAGTTTTCTGGCGTGCACCACGCGCCCACCGAAAGCCTCGCCGATGGCCTGGTGGCCAAGACAGACGCCGAGAACCGGAATCTTCCCCGCGAACTCACGGATCGCAGCAAGCGACACCCCGGCCTGCGCCGGCGTGCACGGGCCGGGAGAAATCACCAGATAGTCGGGCTTCAAACGCGCGATCTCGGCGAGCGAAATGGCATCGTTGCGAAACACCTTCACCTCCTGACCCAGCTCGCCGAAATACTGGACGAGGTTGTAGGTGAAGCTGTCGTAGTTGTCGATCATCAGGAGCATGGTATGGAACCTTTCACCACCAAGACACAAAGACACCAAGTTTCACCAAGAAAATCAAAGTGCAATTCGCTTGATACCGTCTTTGATCAAGGGTGTGTTGAAATTTATCAGCAAGCCGAGTCTGTTGTTGGATAGCTTCAAATAAGTGAGCAATTGTGCCGAATGAACGGGGAGTAGCTGATCGACCGATTTCAACTCGACGACCAGTTGCCCCCCAACCAGCAGATCGATGCGATAGGCACCTTCAATGACGGCACCTTCGTAGCGGATCGGCAACACGCATTGCGATGCAAAGGGCACATCCTTTTTCCGGAGTTCAATTTCAAGACAGGTTTGATAAGCGGACTCAAGCAATCCTGGCCCCAGCACCTTATGCACACGGAACGCCGCGTCCACCACCTGCCTGGCTAACGCATCCAGTTCTACTGGAATTTCTTGGTGCACCTTTGTGCCTTGGTGTCTTGGTGGTTCGCTTCAGACAACTCAATCCACCCGCGTATCCAGCCCGTGCTCGGCCATTTCCGCCGCGCGCAGGACGGCTCGGGCCTTGCTCTGGGTTTCCTGCCATTCGGCGGTGGGGTCGGAGTCGGCGACGATGCCGGCGCCGGCCTGGACGCTGAGCTGGCCGTCCTTGATGATCGCCGTGCGGATGGCAATCGCCAGGTCCATGTCGCCGTGAAAACCCAGGTAGCCGATGGCGCCACCGTAGATGCCGCGTTTGACCGGCTCCAGTTCGTCGATGATTTCCATCGCCCGCACCTTCGGCGCGCCGGAGAGGGTGCCGGCGGGCAGTGTCGCCTTCAGCACGTCGAGGGCGTTCAGCCCCGGCCGCAGCTTGCCTTCGACGTTGGAGACGATGTGCATCACGTGCGAGTAGCGCTCGATGACCATGTTCTCGGTGATCTTCACCGAGCCGATCTGCGCAACGCGGCCGGCGTCGTTGCGGCCAAGGTCGAGCAGCTGCACGTGCTCGGCGCGCTCCTTCTCGTCGGCGAGCAGTTCGCGTTCGAGCGCCAGGTCTTCCTCGTGCGAGGCGCCGCGACGGCGCGTGCCGGCAATCGGGCGGACGGTGACGACGCCGCCCCCGCCTTGCTCGTGTTCGTGTTCGAGGCGCACAAGAATTTCCGGCGAGGCGCCGACGATGTGGAAATCCTCGCAGTCGAAGTAGTACATGTAGGGCGACGGATTGAGCGTGCGCAGCGCGCGATAGAGCGCCAGCGGGCTGGCCGTGAACGGCTTGGTCATGCGCTGCGAGAGCACCACCTGCATGATGTCGCCGTCCCGGATGTACTGCTTGGCCTTGCCGACGGCGGCCTTGAACGGGCCTTCGCCGAAGACCGAGACGGCAGGCTGCGACGGCGTCGGTTTTTCTTCCGGTATCTGCGCCGGTGCGCGCAGCTTCGCCAGCAGTTCCTTCAGGCGTGCGCGCGCCTTCTGGAAGGCGCCGGGCACGCCGGGTTCGGCGTAGACGACCAGCGTCAGCTTGCCGGAGAGGTTATCGACGACGGCGATCTCTTCGGAGAGGAAGAGCAGGATGTCCGGGGTGCCAAGGTCGCCGGCCTTCTGCGTTCGCGTCAGCCGCGTCTCGACGTAGCGCACGGTGTCGTAGCCGAAGGCGCCGACCAGGCCGCCGCAGAAGCGCGGCAGGTTCGACGCCGGCGCGGCGCGGAAGCGCGTCATGAACTTCTCGATGAAGTCGAGCGGGTTGGTGTCGTCCTCGCGCTCGGAAATGCGCTGGCCGGTGAGCACCAGCACCTGGTGGCCGTAGACGGCGATGCGCGTCGGGCTGGAGATGCCGATGAAGGAGTAGCGGCCGAAGCGTTCGCCGCCCTGCACCGATTCGAGCAGGTAGGAATACGGCGAATCGGCCAGCTTCAGGTAGACGGACAGCGGCGTGTCGAGATCGGCGAAGGTCTCGAGCGTGACGGGGATGCGGTTGTAGCCCTGCGCGGCGAGCGCGTTGAATTCGGTTTCGGTCATGATGCCCTCAAGCGGATGGTGCTTCGTTCATGCGGGCCGGGGTTGTCGTGTTCTTGTCCGCCCCGGCGACGGACGGAATTCGTCAGTGTTGGCGCGAACGCCACCACCACTCGCGGCGCCAGGCGCCGGAGAGCGATTCCGTCAGGATAACGAAGGGCTTGCGGGTCACGATGCAGGCAGGGTCTGTCGGTTGATTTCGGCGACGCGGCGGGCGGCGTCGAGCAGGTCGGATACTAGCGCATCGCAATCGGCGGTGTCCACCGGCCCTTCCTCGGTGTAGCCGTAGGGCACGGCAAAGGCGCGGCAGCCGGCGGCGCGGGCGGCGAGGATGTCGTTGTCGGAATCGCCGATGTGCAGGTTGTCCTGCGGGCGAACGCCGAGCACGGCGCAGGCGTGCAGGATGGGCGCCGGATGCGGCTTCTTGCTGGCCGTGGTGTCGCCCGACACGGCAACGACGAAGAACCCGGCCAGCCCGGTCTTTTCGAGCAGCGGCCCGGTGAAGGCCATCGGCTTGTTGGTGACGACGGCCAGCGGCAGGCCAAGCGCGCGAAAGGCCTCCAGCCCGGCACGCACGCCGGGATACTCACGCGCCGCGCGACCGTTGACCCCGGCATAGTGACGACGGAAAACGTCAATGGCGTGCGCCAGCAATTCACCACCGGGCGCCCGGCCATCGGCGGCAGTCAGGCAACGCTCGACAAGCACCGCCATGCCCTTGCCGACAAAGCGACGCACCCGATCAACCCCATGCGGCGCCCGCCCCAGCTCGATCATCATCGCATCGCAGGCAACGGCAAGATCGGCAACGGTATCGAGCAGCGTGCCGTCGAGGTCGAGGGTGATGGAGCGGATCATTGGAGTGCTGAAAAAGCGGAACCACCAAGACACCAAGGCACAAAGGAAGCACCAAGAAAACCCTGGTATTTCCTGGTGAACCTTGGCGCCCTCGTGTCTTGGTGATGAAACATTTTCATGTCTCGGCCAGAAGCACAAAGACACGAAGAAGCCAAGGATGCACGAGGAAAATCATGATTTCCCTTGGTGAACCTTGGTGTCTTGGTGCCTTGGTGGTGAAAGGTTTTCAAACCCCCGCCAACTCCCCACGCAAAGCACCAATGACCGAGTCGTAGCGGTTCGGGTCGGTGTCTTTGCCGGCGCCGTAGACCGCCGAGCCGGCGACGAAGGCGTCGGCTCCGGCGCGGGCGATGGCGGCGATGTTGTCGACCTTGACGCCACCGTCCACTTCCAGCCGGATGCGGCGGCCGGTGCGTTCGAAATGGGCGTCGATTCTGGCGCGCGCGGCCTTCAGTTTTTCCAGCGTTGCCGGGATGAATTGCTGCCCGCCGAAGCCGGGGTTCACGCTCATCAGCAGCACCAGGTCGAGCTTGTCCATGACCCAGTCCATGTGGTCGAGCGGCGTTGCCGGGTTGAAGACGAGACCGGCCTGGCAGCCGCTGTCCTTGATGAGGCCGAGCGTGCGATCGACGTGTTCGGAGGCTTCCGGGTGGAAGGTGATGATGTTGGCGCCGGCCTTGGCGAAGTCGGGGACGATGCGGTCGACCGGTTTCACCATCAGGTGCACGTCGATCGGCGCCCCGGTCAGCGGCCGGATCGCCTCGCAGACGAGCGGGCCGATGGTCAGGTTGGGCACGTAATGGTTGTCCATCACGTCGAAATGAATCCAGTCGGCGCCGGAGGCGATGACGTTCCGGACTTCTTCGCCAAGTCTGGCGAAGTCGGCCGAGAGAATGCTGGGGGCGATGACGTGCATGGCGGCGGTTCCGGCTGCGAGGGAAGGCGCGATTCTAGCAAGAACCCCGGCGGCTCCGTGTTGTCAGAGCCGGTACATTTGCCGTTCCGTTCGCTCCCCGTTTGTTCTCCGTTCATTCAATTCCGACCACTCTGACCACACTCCGACCACTCTGACCACACTCCGACCACGATGACAACGCCCCGACCCGACATGCGCCAGGATGTCAGATACGCCATCGAAGTCCGCACCGCCCCGCAGTTCGTCGCCGACCAGTCGAGCGCCGAAGAGGGGCACTACGTGTTTGCCTACACGATCACCATCCGCAACACCGGCACCGTCGCCGCGCAGTTGATCTCGCGCCACTGGATCATCACCGACGCCGACGAGCGGGTGCAGGAAGTGCGCGGCGCCGGCGTCGTCGGCCAGCAGCCGCTGCTCGCTCCCGGCGAGCACTTCGCATACACGAGCGCCTGCACGCTGCCGACGCCGGCCGGCACGATGCGCGGCAGCTACCGCATGGTGGCCGGGGACGGCACGCACTTCGAC
>JAVFAT010000029.1:11097-13362 GCA_034002385.1 Azospira sp.
CGGCCAGCAGCCGCTGCTCGCTCCCGGCGAGCACTTCGCATACACGAGCGCCTGCACGCTGCCGACGCCGGCCGGCACGATGCGCGGCAGCTACCGCATGGTGGCCGGGGACGGCACGCACTTCGACGCCGAGATCCCCGAATTCGCGCTGGCCGCGCCCTGGGTGCTGCATTGAGCACGGGCCAGGGCGAAACGCCCGCTCAACTCCGGTAGTCGGCGTTGATCTTCACGTAGTCGTAGGAGAAATCGCAGGTGTAGACGTTCGCCGCCGCGGCACCGCGACCGAGGTCGATGCGCACGGTGATTTCGGCGGCCTGCATGATGCGCGCGCCGTCTTCCTCGCGGTAGCTGGCGGCGCGGCCGCCCTTCTCGGCGACGAGCGCCTCGTCGTCGCCGCTGGCCAGCCAGACGCGGATGCCGTCGACGTCGAGGTCATCGATGCCGGCGTAGCCGATGGCGGCGAGGATGCGGCCGAGGTTGGGGTCGGAGGCGAAGAAGGCGGTCTTCACCAACGGCGAGTGGCCGACGGCGTAGCCGACCTTGCGGCATTCGTCGCGATCCTTGCCGCCGCCGACGGCGACGGTGATGAACTTGGTCGCGCCCTCGCCGTCGCGGACGATGGCCTGCGCCAGCTCACGGGCGACGCCGATCACCGCCTCGCGCAGTTGCGCGTAGCCGGCGGCGGCCTCGTCGGCGAACTGCGCGCCGGACTGGCCGGTGGCGATCAGGATGAAGGAGTCGTTGGTCGAGGTGTCACCGTCGACGGTGATGCAGTTGAACGACTCGTCGGCCGCCTCCTTCACCAGCTTCGCCAGCAGCGGCCGGGCAATGCCGGCGTCGGTGGCGACGTAACCGAGCATGGTCGCCATGTTCGGCCGGATCATGCCGGCGCCCTTGGAGATGCCGGTGATGGTGATCGTTTTTCCGTTGATGTCGACGCGGCGCGACGCCGCCTTGGCGACGGTGTCGGTGGTCATGATGGCGTGCGCGGCGGCATACCAGTTGTCGGCACGGAGATCGGCTGCCGCCTTCGGCAGGCCGGCGACGAGGCGCTCCACCGGCAGCGGTTCGAGGATGACACCGGTCGAGAACGGCAGCACCTGCGCGTCGCTGACGCCGAGCGCCTGCGCGACGGCGGCGCAGGTCGCCTCGGCCGCCTGCAGCCCCGGTTCGCCGGTGCCGGCGTTAGCGATGCCGGTGTTGATCACCAGCGCACGGATTCCCTTGCCGAGCGCCAGGTGCTGGCGGCAGACCTGCACCGGCGCCGCGCAGAAGCGGTTCTCGGTGAACACGCCGGCGACGGTGGCGCCGGCGTCGAGCGCGAGCAGCGTCAGGTCGCGGCGATTGGCCTTGCGGATACCGGCCTCGGCGACGCCGAGACGGACGCCGGCGACAGGAAACAGGGCTTCGGGAGCGGGAGTGGCGTAATTGACGGGCATGGGAAACCTCTATCGACACTGAGACCACAGAGACACAGAGGGCACCGAGACAATCAGAAAAAACACGAAAATTTCTCTGTGTCCTCTGTGTCTCCGTGCCCTCCGTGTCGGAAGCGGTTTCGTTAACTCAATTTTCCGTGGCAGTGCTTGTACTTCTTGCCGGAACCACAGGGGCAGGGATCGTTGCGGCCGACCTTCGGTGCCGCCTGCGCCGGCTGCGGCGGCTTCGGCTCGGCGGCTTCGCCGGCGCCGAGCGCCTCGTCGTAGTCGGCGTGGTGGTACTGGACGTTCTGCACCTCGGCGTGCGGCGCCGTTTCCTCGACGTCCTCGGTCGAGCGGATCTGCACGGTGACGAGCAGGCGCGTGACGTCGTTGCGCACCGCTTCGAGCAGGCCCTCGAACAGCTCGAAGGCTTCGCGCTTGTATTCCTGCTTCGGATTCTTCTGCGCATAGCCGCGCAGGTGGATGCCCTGGCGCAGGTGGTCGAGCGCCGACAGGTGTTCGCGCCAGTGCGTGTCGAGGCTTTGCAGCATGACGTTGCGCTCGAACTGGCGGAAGTTCGCGGCGCCGACCAGTTCGACCTTGGCGGCATAGGCTTCGTCGGCCAGTGCAACGATGCGCTCGAGGATTTCGTCGTCGGTCAGGTTCGGCTCGCTCTTCACCCATTCCTGCACCGGCACGGCGAGCTTCAGTTCTCCATTCAGCGCCATTTCCAGCGCCGGGAGATCCCACTGTTCCTCGACCGAATCCTCGGGCACATGGTTGCGGAAGATCGAGGCGACGACGCCGTGGCGCATCGCGGTGATCGTCTCGGCGATGTCCTCGG
>JAVFAT010000030.1:0-12737 GCA_034002385.1 Azospira sp.
CGCGCTGGCTCCGGGCGCCTCGTTCGGTTCCTGAGCGCCCGTCGCCGCCCGGCTTGCGGGCACGTTTGGCGGGCGGCAACGCCTTCATTCAGTAACGCCCCGGAAATTTTCCGGCGCTCTTTTGTCCGATGGACAGGCGGGTGTCGAACCCGAAAGCCGTGCTCAATGCTCGCCGCGAAATCGCGGGCAGAAGCGCAGGGAAATTCGGAAGGCTCGGAGGGTGGAATGCTTCATCCCTGCGTCGCAGCGATCTCCCGCCGCAGAGGCCTGGCGTAAGCGCGGAACAGTCGGGGTAAATCTCTTACCGGGCCGCCCTGCCCTGCCTTCTTCCACGAACCCCTCGTTTGTGGGTCGCCGCCATCGGCGTTGCCGTTTGCGGAACAGCCTTGCCGGGTTGAAGCGGGGGCCGCCCGTCCCCATCTTGACGTTCACTTGCGCTGGCTCGCCGAAGGTGCGAACGGAACCGCGAGCAGCGTAAAACACGAGCAACAAACACGAGCAACAAACACGAGCAACAAACACGAGCAGCACCGCACGAGCAGCAAACACGAGCAAGACAACCACCGGGAGACTCACATGCTTGGCAACTGGCTGAAAACCGCCGTCCTCATGGCCGGCATCCTCGCCCTCTTCGGTGCCGTCGGCGCGGCGGTCGGCGGTGCCGAGGGGATGCTGCTCGCCCTGTTCGTCGGGCTGGGCATGAATTTCTTTGCCTACTGGTTTTCCGACCGGATGGTGCTGAAGATGTACAACGCGCGCGAGGTCGATGCGACCTCGGCGCCGCAATTCCACGCGATGGTGCGCGAACTGGCGCAGCGCGCCGGCCTGCCGATGCCGCGCGTATACATAATTGACGAGGCGCAGCCGAATGCCTTCGCCACCGGCCGCAACCCGCAGAATGCGGCGGTGGCGGCGACTACCGGCATCCTGCAGCTACTGTCGGCGCGCGAGCTGCGCGGCGTCATGGCGCACGAACTGGCGCACGTGCAGCACCGCGACATCCTGATCTCGACGATCTCGGCGACGATGGCCGGCGCCATCTCGATGCTCGCCAACTTCGCCATGTTCTTCGGCGGTCGTGGTTCCGACGGACGCTCCAGCAATCCGCTGGCCGGCATCCTGGTCATGTTTCTGGCGCCGCTCGCCGCCTCGCTGATCCAGATGGCGATTTCGCGCGCCCGCGAGTTCGAGGCCGATCGCGGCGGCGCTGAAATCAGTGGCGACCCGCTGGCGCTTGCCGATGCGCTCGCCAAGATCGAAGCCTACGCGCGAGGTATTTCGCTGCCGGTGGCCGAAGCGCATCCGGAGACGGCGCAGATGATGATCATGAACCCGCTCTCCGGCGGTGGACTGGCCGGCCTCTTCTCGACGCATCCGCCAACCGCCGAGCGCATCGCACGGTTGCGGGCGTTCGGGCGCTGAGCGCGGGAACGTCTGGCGCAGAGACGCAGAGACGCAAAGCGCGGAGGCAGAGGCGCGCGAAGCAGGTTGGGTGTCGAGTCGCCTGTCGGGCGACTCACTTCTGTGCACCTTGAAAACCCCTGGTTTCGGTAAAAACAGAGCCGCAAATCTTTGTTTTTATTGAGGCCGGGTTTGGGAAATTGAGGTTTTTCGAGGTGCCCTCCTGCTCCGGTTTCGCTCCGGCGTTGCCTGTGAGTCTCCGCACCCCTGCGGCGGGTGCGCCCGCCTTCATCGTCGTATTCAATCGAGGTTTTCAGGTTCATCGTGTTTCACGTGAAACAGCCGTTCCACGTGAAACATGTCCTTCCCTTTCCCCCAGCAAGGCGTCGAGCAGGCGTGCCAGCCGGCGGCCGGCCTGGGCGAGCCGTTTCCGTGCCGCCCCCTGCGCGCGTTCGTGGTAGCGCGCGTCAATCGACGGTGTGAAGCCGTCGAGGCCGGCGTAGGCAAGGTCGCGCGCCAGCCCGAGGCTTTCTTCGAGCCAGAGGCTTACGTCGTCGGCGCTTTCGTCGTGCGGTATGGCGACGGGGATTGCCCGCAGCGCCGCTGTCGCCGTTTCCAGCGCCTTGCCGCGCAGCCAGGGTGGGCCGGGCAGGTCGTCCCAGTAAGCATGCAGCGACATTTCCCGCAGTCGGGGATGCTGTGGTGTTTCCACCCAGAGCGCGTTGCCGCCGCCGTCGCCGCGACCGTCTTCATCGTGGCGGCTGGCGGCGTGCAGCGGCTGGTGGGCGTCGGCAACGAGATGGATGATCCAGGGCAGCGCATGGCTGCGCGCGGCGAGCGGCGCCTTCGCGTCACCGAGCGTGCGCAGCAGTTCGGGCAGACGGCGGTCGAGTTCACCCCGGCCGGTGCGCGCGCCGTCGGCGAGGCGGTGGTCGGCGTAATGCCAGCGGCGGTGGCGGGCCATGTCCGGGAAGCCGGGGAGTGCTGCGGTCCGTGGCGGCGTTGCCGCCTTGTCGTCGTCGTGAAAGCGGCGGTCGCGCTTGATGTCGTCCGGCCAGGTCGACGCGGCGAGCAGGGCGACGAGGCCGTCGTCGGCGGGACGGTTCTTGCCTGCCTTGGCCTGCCAGCGCGCGTGGTCGGGGTGGGCGGCGAGCAGCCGGGTCAGCGCCGAGCGCGTCGCTGGCGCCATTTCCGACCAGGCGAACTGTGCCGTCAGCCGGTGCCCGGCGGCGTTCCAGGCCGCCGCCGGCAGGCTGGCGGTCAGCAGCAGGCCGAGGATGGCGAGCGCCGGGCGCAGCTTCACCGCGGCCTCAGCCCTGCGAGCGTCCGGCTGAGGCCGCCGCGCGGGCGGTGCCACGGTCGAGTTCGATGTCCTCGACCGATACCGGGTCTTCCAGCGGTTCCATGTGGAACAGCAGCGAAAGTTGCGGCAGCTGGCGGTGGATTTCGACCTCGATTTCTTCGAGCAGGTCGTGTCCCTGTTGCACGCTCCAGGCGCCCGGCACCAGCACGTGTGCGGTGACGAAGCCGCGCGCGCCGGCCTGGCGTGTGCGCAGCGCGTGGTAATCGATGCCCTGCGCGCGGTGGGCGTCGAGTACGGCGACGACGATGGCGTGTTGTTCCGGTGGCAGCGCGGCGTCCATCAGCCCGTCTACCGAGCGGCGCAGCAGTTGCCAGCCGGTCCATACGATGTTGGCGGCGACCAGCAGCGCCAGCAGCGGATCGAGCCACAGCCAGCCGGTCAGCGCGACGGCGCCGACGCCGACGACGACACCGGCCGAAGTCCAGACGTCGGTCATCAAGTGGTGGGCATCCGCTTCCAGCGTGATCGAGCGGTGCGCGCGGCCGGCGGCGAGCAGCACGCGGGCGGCGCCGAGGTTGATCAGCGAGGCGATCACCGAGACGACGAGGCCGACACCGACCTGTTCGAGCGGCTGCGGATCGAGCAGGCGGTCAATGGCGGCGATGGCGATGCTGAACGCGGCGACGAGGATCAGGAAGCCTTCGAAGCCGCTGGCGAAATATTCCGCCTTGCCGTGGCCGAAGGCATGGTCGTCGTCCGGCGGGCGCGCGGCGACGGTCAGCATGGCCAGCATCATCAGCGCGCCGGCGAGGTTCACGCCCGATTCGAGCGCATCGGAAAGCAGGCCGACCGAGCCGGTCAGCCACCAGGCTGCGGTCTTCAGTGCAATGGTGGCGAGCGCGGCGGCAATCGACAGCCAGGCGAAGCGTTTCAGCGAGGGGGAGATCATGAGGTTTGGAGGCTTTCTTCAACATCCGTCGCAAAGACGAGGTGGCGACAAGACGGCGCCGGAATGCACGGGGAAAGTTTCCCGATGTTTCCATATCCCGGCCGCTTTTTCAGGTTCGTGCGACGGCCCCGATGCGCGTGCCGGCGAACTGTTGTAGCCATGCTACACTCAGCGATCATTTTCC
Source organism: Azospira sp. (assembly GCA_034002385.1). GTDB lineage: Bacteria > Pseudomonadota > Gammaproteobacteria > Burkholderiales > Rhodocyclaceae > Proximibacter. The sequence continues at coordinate 3,838 of JAVFAT010000030.1, forward strand.
TTGAACCGCCAAGCTTGCGTACTTCGCCTTCGTCGCTGCCGCCTGCCGATTCGCTGGCGCAGGCTTTCCTTCTCGCCACGCGCGCGCTGGTCGCCGTCATCGGCGGCCGCAGCCTGTCCGAGGCGCTGGCGGCAAATGCCCACGCGCCGGGGCCGACGCGCGCCTCGGCGCAGGATCTGGCCTACGGCGCGCTGCGCCGCTACGGCTTGGGCGACGCCCTGCTCTCCCGGCTGATCGAACGGCCGCTCGCCCGCGTCGAGCCGCGCGCCTTGCTGCTCTGTGCGCTGTACCGGCTCGATGCCCGACCGGATGCCGCGCATACCGTCGTCGATCAGGCCGTCGAGGCCGCCGGGCACCTGGCGAAAGGCGCTTTCCGCGGGCTGGTCAACGGCGTGCTGCGCAACTACCTGCGCCGCCGCGACGAACTCCGGGCGGCGCTCGCCGACGACGAGGCGCTGTATCAGCATCCGGCCTGGTGGCTGCGCCGGCTGCGCGCCGCCTGGCCCGACGACTGGCAGGAGATCGTCGCCGCCGGGAACGATCAGCCGCCGATGACGCTGCGCGTGAACCGCCGCCGCATCGGGCGCGACGATTATCTCCAGCTGCTTGCCGGGGCCGGCATCGGCGCCCGGGCCGTCGGCGAGTTCGAGCAAGGCAGCGGCGTACTGCTCGACCGGCCGCGCCCGGTGGACACCCTGCCCGGTTTCTTCGATGGCCTGGCCTCGGTGCAGGACGTCGGTGCGCAGCGCGCTCCCGCGCTGCTCGATCTCGCCGACGGCCAGCGCGTGCTCGATGCCTGCGCGGCGCCGGGCGGCAAGGCGGCGCACATCCTGGAAACGGCTGACGTCACCCTCACCGCGCTCGAAGTCGATGCCCGGCGCGCAGCGCGCATCGGCGAGAACCTCGACCGCCTCGGCCTCACCGCCGAGCTACGTGTCGCCGACGTGCGCGATGTCGCATCGTGGTGGGACGGCCGGCCGTTCGAGCGCATCCTCGCCGACGTGCCCTGCTCCGCTTCCGGTGTCGTCCGTCGCCATCCGGACGCCAAGTGGCTGCGCCGCGAGGCCGACATCGCCGCTTTCGCACGCACGCAGCGGCAGATTCTGGAGGCGCTGTGGCCGACGCTGGCGCCCGGCGGCAAACTTCTCTACGCCACCTGTTCGGTCTTCCCCGAAGAGAACGGCGACCAGGTCGCACGTTTTCTTGCCGCCCGGAACGACGCGACGCTTCTTGCCGAAGAGCGGCTGCTGCCGCTGGCAGATCATGACGGCTTTCATTACGCGTTGCTGCAAAAAGCTTGCTGAGGCGCTGTTCGCCTGCTGCCTCGCCGCTTTCGTGGCGACGACGGCCTCGGCCGACATCGGTATGCGCGATATCCGTCTGGTGCCGTTCGAGGAAGGCGGACTGGTGCTTTCGGCCGATTTCGACCTCGAATTCGGGCAGCGTCTGGAAGAAGCCGTAAACAAGGGGCTGGCCCTTCATTTCGTTGCCGAATTCGAGTTGACGCGGCCGCGCTGGTACTGGTTCGACGAAAAGGTCGTGCAGGCCAGCCAGACCTGGCGCCTCACCTACCATGCCCTGACCCGGCAATACCGCCTGTCCACCGGCGTGCTGCACCAGAGCTTTTCGTCGCTCGGCGAGGCGCTCGGCGTGCTCTCCCATCTGCGCCGCTGGCAGGTCGTCGAGGCCGGGCGCGTGCAGCCGGGGGAAAGCCTGATCGCCGGCCTGCGCATCTACCTCGATGTTTCGCAGTTGCCCAAGCCCTTCCAGGTCGAGGCGCTGTCGAACAAGGACTGGGCGCTGGCCGCCGACTGGCGGCGCTGGCGCTTCGTCGTGCCGGAAACGGGCGCTGGCGAGAAGGGCCGCGAGGCGAAGGGCGGAGAGGCCAAATGAAGGTCCTGCTCATCGTCGCCGCCGCCTTCGGCGCCATCCTCCTCTTCCTGCTGGCGACGGCGAGCGCCAACACCGCGTTGTTCGCGCGCCACTACCCGTGGCTGCTCGGCCTCAACCTCGTCGTCGCGCTGTCGCTTGCCGCGCTCGTCGGCTGGCAGGTGCGCCAGCTCTGGCGCGAGCACCGGCAGCAGGTCTTTGGCTCGCGCCTGAAGTTGCGGCTGATGCTCTTCTTCGGGCTGATGGCCGTGCTGCCGGGCGTGCTGATCTACGGCGTGTCGGTGCAATTCCTGACCAAGAGTATCGAAAGCTGGTTCGACGTGCGCATCGAGAAGGCGCTCGAATCCGGCCTCGCGCTTGGCCGCAGCGCGCTCGATGCGCAGCTTGCCGAACTGATGGAAAAGGCACAGGGTGCCGCGCTCGAACTGGCCGACCTGCCGCAGGCGCAGCATCTCAAGGAACTCAACCACCAGCGCGAGCTGGCCGGATCGGAAGCGGCGGCGCTGTTTACACTCTCCGGCCAGCAGGTCGGCAGTGCCACCAGCGGCCTGGGCGTATCGCTGCCGCCGCCGCCCTCGCCGACGCAGTTGCAGCGCGCGCGCGCCGGTCGCGGCGCCGGCACCGTCGAGGGCGATGCCGAACATCTCTATCTGCGCGCGCTGGTGCCGGTGATCGGGCGCGATTTCGGCAGCGAACTGCGCTTCCTGCAACTGACCCATACCGTGCCGGCCGGCGTTGCGCAGAATGCCGAGGCGGTGCAGGAGGTATACCGCGACTACCAGGAACTGTCGCTGGCCCGCCAGGGGCTGACGCAGATCTACGCGCTGACGCTGACGCTGACCGTGCTGCTGGCGCTGTTCGCCGCCTTCGCGCTGGCCTTCGTCATGGCCCGCCGGCTGTCGGCGCCGCTGTCGATCCTCGCCGAGGGCACGCAGGCGGTCGCCGCCGGCGACTACACGCCGCGCCAGGCGATCTACAGCCGCGACGAGCTGGGCGTGCTCACCCAGTCGTTCAGCCAGATGACGCGCCAGCTCGACGACGCGCGCAGGGAGGCCGAACGCCATCGCGCCGAGGTCGAGGCCGGTCACGCTTACCTCGAATCGATCCTTGCCAACCTTTCCGCCGGCGTCCTCGTCTTCGACCGGCACGCCCGGCTGACCACCGTCAATGCCGGCGCGCAAACCATCCTTGCCGACGATTTCTCGGGTCTGCTCGGCGAACCGGTCGCCGCCTGGCCGCGTCAGTGCGCGCTCGGCGGCGCCATCCGCGAAGGCTTCGCCGGCCGCAGTGCCGACGAATGGCAAAGCCAACTCGAACTGGAGCGGCCGAACGGGATGCCGCAGGTGCTGCTGCTGCGCGGCTCGCGGCTGCCGGAGGCGAGCGGCGGCGGCCACGTCGTCGTCTTCGACGACATCACCCGTCTGATCGCCGCGCAGCGCAGCGCCGCCTGGGGCGAGGTGGCGCGCCGCCTGGCGCACGAGATCAAGAACCCGCTCACCCCCATCCAGCTTTCCGCCGAGCGCTTGCAGATGAAGCTCGCCGACCGGCTGACCAACGGCGACGCCGAGTTCCTGCAGCGCGGTACGCAGACGATCATCAACCAGGTGCAGGCGATGAAATACATGGTCGACGATTTCCGCGACTATGCCCGCCTGCCGGCGCCGGAGCTGACGCCGCTCGACCTCAATGCGCTGGTCACCGAGATGCTCGGACTCTACGAAGGCTCGCACGCGCACATCTCGGCCGCGCTCGCCGAGGGGTTGCCGCCGGTGCTCGGCGACGCCACGCAGGTGCGCCAGATCATCCACAACCTGCTGCGCAACGCCGAAGACGCGCAGGAAGGGCAGGCGGGAGCGGAGATCGGGATCGCCACCGCCCGCGCCGGCCGCTTCGCCGAGCTGGTCGTCGCCGACGCCGGCCCCGGTTTTCCGGCGGAGATCATGGCGCGCGTCTTCGAGCCTTACGTCACCACCAAGGCCAAGGGCACCGGGCTGGGGCTGGCGATCGTCAGGAAGATCGTCGACGAGCACCGGGGCAGCATCGACATCACCCATCGGCAGCCGACCGGTTCCCGGGTCGTCATCCGGCTGCCGCTGGCTGCAGAGGAGTAGAAAAATGGCACAGATACTGGTCGTCGACGACGAAGTCGGCATCCGCGAACTGCTTTCGGAAATCCTCGCCGACGAGGGGCACACGGTCTGGCTGGCGGAAAACGCCACGGCGGCGCGCCGGGTGCGTGCCGAAAAGCGACCCGATCTCGTCCTGCTCGACATCTGGATGCCCGACACCGACGGCATCTCGCTGCTCAAGGAATGGTCGGCGGGCGGCCTCCTGACGATGCCGGTGGTGATGATGTCCGGGCACGGCACCATCGACACCGCCGTCGAGGCGACGCGTATCGGCGCCACCGATTTCCTGGAAAAGCCGATCGCGCTGCAGAAGCTGCTCGGCACGGTGAAGAAGGCGCTCAAGCACGAGGTGGCGCCGACCAAGGCGCCGCTGACGCTCGACGCCTTTGCCCGCTCGCCGCTGATCAAGGATTTGAAGAAGCGCCTCGAACAGGCGGCGGCGAAGACGCCGGTGCTGCTGCTGAAATCCGCATCCAGCGTCATTTCCGAGCTGTGCGCTCGCTCGCTGCTACCGCCGCACGCGCCCTGGCTCGACCTGACGGCCATCGGCGGGCCGCTGACGCAGGAAATGCTCCAGCGCGCCTCGGGCGGCATCCTGTTCGCGGCCGATCTCGCCGCGCTCGGCAAGTTGCAGCAGATGAACCTTGCCTTTGCCCTAGACCGCCTCGAAAAGAACTGCGTGATGCTCGTCTGCGGCACCACCCGGCCGGTGCCGGCGCTTGCCGAAAACGGTTGGGACCCGGCGCTGCTCGCCCGCGTCTCCGAAGTCTGGCTGGCGCTGCCGCAGCTTGCGGCGCACACCGGCGAGGTTCCGGAAATCGCCACGCTGCTGCTCTCGCAGCTGGTCGAGCGTGGCGAAGTGCCGCCGCGCCGCTTCACCGTCGACGCCCTGAACGCGCTGCGAATGCATCGCTGGCCGGGCGACTGGCCCGAACTGCAGGCGGCGGTGAAGAACCTTGCGCTGACCGCGCTCGAAGAGGAAGTGCTGGCCGAAGACGTGATCCGCCTGCTCCAGACCGAACAGCGCGAAAGCGGCGACGTGCCCTCGCTGCTGCCTTTCTTCGGGCAGCCGCTGCGCGAGGCGCGCGACGCCTTCGAGCGCCTCTATTTCGAGCACCAGCTTCGCCTCGAAGGTGGCAACATGACGCGCGTCGCCGAGCGTTCCGGGCTGGAGCGAACGCACCTTTACCGCAAACTCAAGCAGCTCGGCCTGCAAATCGGCCGGCGCGTCGAGGAATAAGGGCGTGCCCGATATTCCGGAAAACGGGGGAGAGGCATGAAGATCATCATTCTGGGCGCCGGCCAGGTTGGCGCCAGCGTCGCCGAAAGCCTGGTTTCCGAGGCCAACGACATCACCATCGTCGATACCGACCCGGCGCGTCTCGGGCACCTGCAGGATCGTTTCGACCTGCGCACGGTGGTTGGCAACGGCGCCTTGCCGACGACGCTCGCCGCCGCCGGCCTGCAGGATGCGGACATGCTCATCGCCGTGACGCAGAGCGACCAGACCAACCTCGTCGCCTGCAAGATCGCGCACAGCCTGTTCAACGTGCCGACGCGCATCGCCCGCCTGCGCGCGCGCGACATCCTGGAGAACGAGACGCTGCTCGCGCCGGAGAACTTCGCCGTCGACTACGCGCTCTGCCCGGAGCAGGTGATCACCGACTACATCACGCGCCTGGTCGAGTTTCCGTCGGCGCTGCAGGTGCTCGGCTTCGGCGAGGGCCGGCTGGCGCTGGTCGCCGTCCGTGCCTTCTCCGACGGTCTGCTCGTCGGCAAGCCGATCAGCGACATGCGCCGGCACCTGCCGTCGGAGATCGATGCGCGCATCGCCGCCATCTACCGCCGCGACCGGGCGATCACGCCGACTGGCAAGACCGTGATCGAGGACGGCGACGAGGTCTTCCTGCTCGCCGCCGAGGAGCACATCCGCCCGGTGCTGCGCGAACTGCGGCGGATGACGCAGCCGGTACGCCGGGTGATGATCGCCGGCGGCGGCAATATCGGCCTGCGTGTGGCGCAGGCGCTGGAAGGCGGTTGCGTGGTGAAGGTCATCGAAGGCCAGCGCGCGCGCGCCGAATTCATCGCCGGCGAACTGAAATCGGCGCTGGTGCTCTCGGGCGATGCCACCGACGAGGATCTGCTCGAAAAGGAAGGCATCGAGGAAATGGATCTCTTCCTCGCGCTGACCAACGACGACGAAGACAACATCATGGCCGCCTCGTTGGCCAAGCGCCTGGGGGCGCGGCGCGTGGCGGCGCTGATCAACCGCCGCGCCTACGCCGACCTGGTGCAGGGCGGGCCGATCGACATCGCGCTCTCGCCGGCGCAGGTTTCCATCGGCTCGCTGCTGGCGCATGTCCGGCGCGGCGATGTCGTCAAGGTGCACAGCCTGCGGCGGGGCGCCGCCGAGGCGCTGGAGATGGTCGCCCACGGCGACGCCAAAAGCTCGCGCGTGGTCGGCCGCCGCATCGCCGACCTGCCAGTGATCCAGGGCGCGGTCATCGCCGCCATCGTCCGCGATCTCGACACCTGGCACGAGATCCTGGTCGATGCGCACACCTTCGCCCGCCGCCGGGGCCGCGTGGTCATCGCGCACAAGGACGTGGTCATCGAGAGCGGCGACCACGTCATCGTTTTCTGCCTGAACAAGAAGGTGGTGAAGAAAGTGGAAAAGCTCTTCGCCGTCGGTTTCCACTTCTTCTGAGGGCCACCCGTGCGTCACGCCCAGGTTCTCAACGCGCTGGCCGTCATCCTCGGCATCTTCGCGCTGACGATGTTCGTGCCGCTGGCCATCGCCGCCTTCTACGGCGACGGCGCCGAGCGGGCCTACGACGAAGCCATCCTCGTCACTCTCGGCAGCGCCCTCGCCCTCTGGCTGGCGACGCGCCGCCGCCGGCGCACGCTGACCGTCCGCGACGGCTTCCTGCTGGTGGCGCTGACCTGGGTGGTGCTGCCCCTCTACGCGGCGATGCCGCTCTATTTCCACATCGAGGAACTGAGCTTCACCGACGCCTACTTCGAGGCCGCCTCCGGTCTTACCGCCACCGGCGCCACCGTTCTCTCCGGCATCGACCACCTGCCGCTGTCGATCAATTTCTGGCGAATGCAGCTGCACTGGGTTGGCGGCATGGGCATCATCGTGCTCGCCGTCGCCATCCTGCCGCTGCTCGGCATCGGCGGCCGTCAGCTGTTCAAGGCCGAGGTGCCGGGGCCGATGAAGGAAACGGCGCTGACGCCGCGTATCGCCGAGACGGCCAAGGGGCTGTGGGGCGTCTATGTGCTGCTCACCATCCTCTGCGGCCTGCTGCTGCACCACTTCGGCATGGAACCCTGGGATGCGGTGATGCACGCCTTCAGCATCATGGGCTTGGGCGGCTTCTCCAGCAAGGAGGCCAGCCTCGGTCACTACCAGAGCCTGCCGATCGAACTCGTGGCGATGGGCTTCGCACTGCTCTCGGCGATCAACTTCGCCACGCACTTCCTGGCGTTGCGCGGCCGCAGCCTGCGCCCCTACCTCGCCGACGCCGAAATCCCGTACTACTTCGGCGCGCTCGGCGCGAGCATTCTCGGCCTCACCGCCTATCTGCTCTTCTTCGACGTCTATCCCGACTTCGGCATGGCGCTGCGCCAGGCCGCCTTCCACAGCATCTCGCTCGCCACCTCGCTCGGCCTCTCCACCACCGACTACACGATGTGGCCGGTGTTCGCCCAGCTCTGGATACTCTTCCTCGGCAGTTTCGTCGCCTGCTCCGGCTCGACCGGCGGCGGCATCAAGATGATGCGCGCGGTGATCCTCTACAAGCAGCTCTTCCGCGAACTCCTGCGCGCCATGCACCCGGCCGTCGTCCGGCCGGTGCGCCTGGGCGGGCGCGCCGTCCCCGATACGGTGCTGCACGCCGTGCTCGGCTTCTCGTTCATCTACATGGTGAGCATCGTCTGCATGACGCTGCTCCTTTCCGCCAGCGGCCTGCCCATCGTCACCGCCTTCTCCGCCGTCGTCGCCTGCCTGAACAACACCGGACCGGGTCTGGACGCCGTCGGCCCGGCGGCGAGCTTCGCCATCCTCACCGATTTCCAGACCTGGGTATGCACCTTCGCCATGATCCTCGGCCGGCTGGAAATCTTCACCCTGCTCGTTGTCCTCATGCCGGCGTTCTGGCAGAAATAGAGGTGCGTTTCATGCCCGGCTTCGTCGCCAGCCACGACCGCAACGCCGGTAAGGATCAGGATCCCGCGCCGCGCCGGCCCTCGTCCCGCAGATTCCCGTGAACTGCCGACCCCACTGCGCCGCCTGCTGCATCGCCCCGTCGATCACCAGCCCCCTGCCCGGAATGCCGCACGGCAAGCCGGCCGGCGTGCGCTGCGTGCAGCTCGACGAAGCCGGCCGCTGCCGCATCTTCGGCCGCCCCGAGCGGCCGAGCTTCTGCGCCGGTCTCAAGCCCTCGGCCGAAATGTGCGGCGAGACGCGGGAACAGGCGATGCTCCGGCTGGCGCGGCTGGAGCGGGAAACGGCACCGGCTTCGATGCCGGGGGGGGGGTGTCGCGCTAGGCGTTGGCGCTTTTCCCGCCTTGGTTTGCGCCCTTTCAGGCGTTTTTGCTCCTTGCACTGCTTTGTTTCGCGGCATTCTTTCGTGCCTATCCTGGTGCTGGCGCTTCTTTCATCGCTGTGTTCCGTGCATCTCCTGGCGTTGGTGCTTCTTCCGTCGCCGTGTTCCGCGCCTGACGCGCGGGCGTACTTTCTTTTGCTTCGCCAAAAGAAAGTAGCCAAAGAAAAGGCGACCCTGGTCGGCGGCCCCTTCGGGGCTTCCCTGCGCTACTCGGTCAGTCGGGCGGCTGGCGAAACTCGGCCCTGCGGGCCTCAGACAACGCCAGCCGACT
>JAVFAT010000031.1:0-12629 GCA_034002385.1 Azospira sp.
GTACCGCGCCGCCGATTTGACCAGAAGCCAGTATTTACGGTATTTTTCGGGGCTTTCTCCGGCCGCCGGGCGCGGTTTCGGCAAGCTTGTCGGCAGCCTTGCTCCGGCATCCTGCTTCGGCATCCGATTCGGCATCCTTTTCCGTCGCCTCCGCCCGCTCGCCTTGCCGGTTTTTCAGTCCGCCTCTTTCGTCCGCCTTTTCGTCCGCCTTTTCGTTCGCCTTTTCGTTCATTCCTTCGTTCGCTCATCCGCCCATTTTCCTGCGCTCCCATCATGGCAAAAACCTCTCCGCCGGCCGATGCCGAAGCTACCGGAATCACCGGACTCAAGTTCGAAACCGCGCTGGCCGAACTGGAAAGCCTGGTCGCCTCGATGGAAGCCGGGCAGTTGCCGCTGGAGGAATCGCTGGCTGCCTACCGGCGGGGCGTCGGCCTGTTGCAGCACTGCCAGCGCCAGCTCGCCGATGCCGAGGAAAAGGTGCGCGTGCTCGACGACGGCGCGCTGCGCTCGTTCGACGACGGAGACGCGGCATGACCACCCCGGCGGCAGTGGCAAGGCAAGTCTGCCCGCACCCATCCCCGTCCCGGCTCCCGGGAAAGACGTCGCCGCGCGACAGGAAGGCAAGCCAGTGAACATCGCCGCCAGACAAGATTTCGGCGAATGGATGAGCAGCATCCAGGCGCGTACCGAAACCGCGCTGGCGCGCCTGCTGCCTTCGTCCGAATCGATCCCCGCCCGCCTGCACCGGGCGATGCGCTACAGCACGCTCGGCGGCGGCAAGCGCGTGCGCCCGCTGCTCGCGTTCGCCGCCGGCGAAGTCAGCGGCGCGGCTCCGGAGGCGGTCGATTTCGCCGCCAGTGCGGTCGAGTGCATCCACGTCTATTCGCTGGTGCACGACGACCTGCCGTGCATGGACGACGACGTGCTGCGCCGCGGCCGGCCGACCTGCCACGTCGAATTCGACGAGCCGACGGCCTTGCTCGTCGGCGACAGCCTGCAATCGCTGGCCTTCGAACTGCTGGCGCGCGCGCCCGGGGTCGAGGCCGCGCGCCAGGTCGAGATGGTGCGCCTGCTCGCCGCCGCCGCCGGCTCTTGCGGCATGGCCGGCGGTCAGGCCATCGACCTCGGCTCGGTCGGCCAGGCATTGACGCAACCCGAACTCGAACTGATGCACGCGCTGAAGACCGGCGCGCTGATCCGCGCCGCCGTGCTGCTCGGCGCCCTGTGCGGCGCACCGATGGCGGCAAGCGAACGCGATGCGCTCGACCGCTTCGCAAAACGCGCCGGCCTGCTTTTTCAGGTCGTCGACGACATCCTCGACTGTACGGCGAACACGGCAACGCTCGGCAAGACCGCCGGCAAGGATGCCGCCGCCGACAAGCCGACCTACGTCAGCCTGATGGGCATAGACGGCGCGCGCCGTTTCGCGGCCGAACTGGAAGCGGAAGCGCTCGCCTGCCTTGCCAGTTTCGGCGAACGCGGCCGTCGCCTCGCCGAACTCGCCGCGTTCATCACCCGGCGGGAATTCTGACTCCGCTGACTCCGGTGAATCTGCCACCCCGGCCGATTTCCGCCGATTTCACTCCCCGCCGCCCGACGCCGAAACGATGACTACCGAAGCGATGAACAACTTCCCGCTGCTTGCCACCGTCGATTCCCCGGCCGACCTGCGCCGCCTGGAGCGCCGCGACCTGCCGCAGCTCACCGACGAACTGCGCCGCTTCCTCGTCGAATCGGTCGCCAGTACCGGCGGCCACTTCTCGTCGAATCTCGGCACGGTGGAACTCACGGTGGCGCTGCATTACGTCTTCGAAACGCCGAACGACCGGCTGGTCTGGGACGTCGGTCACCAGTGTTACGCGCACAAGGTACTCACCGGCCGCCGCGCGCAGATGTCGACGCTGCGGATGCACGACGGCCTCTCCGGTTTTCCGAAACGCAGCGAGAGCGAATACGACACTTTCGGCGTCGGCCATTCGTCGACCTCGATCTCGGCGGCGCTCGGCATGGCACTCGCCGCCAAGCAGAAGGGCGAAGGACGCAAGGTGGTGGCGGTGATCGGCGACGGCGCCATGTCCGCCGGCATGGCCTTCGAAGCGCTGAACAACGCCGGCGTCGCCGACGCCGACCTGCTCGTCGTCCTCAACGACAACGACATGTCGATCTCGCCGCCGGTCGGCGCGCTGAACAAGCACCTGGCGCGGATCTTCTCCGGCCGCACCTTCAACGCCGCGCGCCGCGCCGGCGAGATGGTGCTCGGCGTCGCACCGCCGCTGCTCGAATTCGCCAGACGCGCCGAGGAACACGTCAAGGGGATGCTGACGCCGGGCACGCTGTTCGAGGAATTCGGCTTCAACTACATCGGCCCGATCGACGGCCACGACCTCGATTCGCTGATTCCGACACTGCAGAACCTGCGCGACCTGAAAGGGCCGCAGTTCCTGCACATCATCACGAAGAAGGGGCGGGGCTACGAGCACGCCGAGAGCGATCCCGTCCTTTACCACGGCGTCGGAAAATTCTCGCCCACACTCGGCATCCAGCCCCCGGCTGCCGCTGCCGGCCCGAGCTACACGCAGGTTTTCGGCGACTGGCTGTGCGACATGGCCGCCGCCGAACCGCGACTGGTCGGCATCACGCCGGCCATGCGCGAAGGCTCGGGCATGGTGCGTTTCGCCGATGAATTCCCCGACCGTTACTACGACGTCGGCATCGCCGAACAGCACGCCGTCACCTTCGCCGCCGGCCTCGCCTGCGAGGGACTGAAGCCGGTGGTCGCCATCTACTCGACCTTCCTGCAGCGCGCCTACGATCAGCTCGTGCACGATGTCGCCTTGCAGGATCTGCCGGTGGTCTTCGCCATCGACCGGGGTGGACTGGTCGGCGCCGACGGGCCGACGCATCACGGCGCCTTCGATCTTTCCTTCCTCGTCAGCGTTCCGAACATGACGGTGATGGCGCCAGCCGACGAGGCGGAATGTCGCCGCCTGCTGAATACCGCCATGACGCTTTCCGGCCCGAGCGCGGTGCGCTACCCGCGCGGCACCGGCATGGGCGTGGCGCCCGGCAACAGCCTCGATCCGCTACCGGTCGGCAAGGGCGAAATCCGCCGCAGCGGCAAGGGCGTCGCCCTCCTCGCCTTCGGCAGCATGCTGGCACCGGCGCTGGCGGCGGGCGAGGCGCTCGATGCGACGGTGGCGAACATGCGCTTCGTCAAACCGATCGACCGCAAACTCGTGCTGCAACTCGCACGGGAACATTCGCTGCTCGTCAGCGTCGAAGAGAACGCACTGATCGGCGGCGCCGGCGCGGAAGTCGCGCGCGTGCTGGAAGAAGGCGCCGCCGGCGTGCCGCTGCTGCGCCTCGGCCTGCCCGACCGCTTCATCGATCACGGCGATCACGCCCGCCTGCTGGCGGAACTCGGCCTCGACGGCGACGGCATCGTCCGCGCCATCCGGGCAAGAACCGCGCAGGAACGAGGCTCCGACGACAACATGCCCCCCAAGAGAACAGAATGAACGCACCGCACACCCCCGCCATGGAAGACGTCCAGGGTTCGGCCGACACCCGCCGGCTGGCCATCGACAAGGTCGGCATCAAGTCGATCCGCCACCCGGTGAAGGTTGCCGACCGCAGCGGCGGCATCCAGCACACCATCGCCGTCTTCAACATGTACGTCAGCCTGCCGCACAATTTCAAGGGCACGCACATGTCGCGCTTCGTCGAGATCCTCAACGGCCGCGAGCGCGAAATCTCGGTCGAGAACTTTCCGGTGATGCTCGCCTCGATGATCGAGCGGCTGGAAGCCGCAAGCGGCCACATCGAGATGAACTTCCCTTACTTCGTGAACAAGACGGCACCGGTTTCGGGCGTGCAGAGCCTGATGGACTACGACGTCACCTTCATCGGCGACATCGAGAACGGCGAAGTCGTATCGACGGTGAAGGTTGTCGTGCCGGTGACCAGCCTCTGCCCGTGCTCGAAGAAGATCGCCGACTACGGCGCGCACAACCAGCGCTCGCACGTCACCGTCACCGCACAGCTGAACGAGCACATGTGGCTGGAGGAAATCATCGAACTGGTCGAGCGTGAAGCCTCGTGCGAGCTGTTCGGGCTGCTCAAGCGTCCGGACGAGAAATACGTCACCGAACGCGCCTACGACAACCCGAAGTTCGTCGAAGACATGGTGCGCGACGTCGCCGCCCGTCTCAACGCCGAGTCCCGCATCACTGCCTACGTCGTCGAGTCGGAAAACTTCGAATCGATCCACAACCACTCGGCCTACGCGCTGATCGAAGGCAGGAAGACGGGCGGCTGACGAATCGAACGGCCCAAACGGAAAAGCCCCTCGCGCGCTGCGCCGAGGGGCTTTTTCGTTGAGGCACTTGCGGCCGACAAAAACACGAAAGGCGCCTTGCGGCGCCTTTCGTGCGGGATGCGGCGGCAGGATCAGGCCTGGACTTCGGCCTTCTTCTCGCGGCGAACCAGCTTTTCCTTGATGCGCGCCGACTTGCCGGAACGCTCGCGGAGGTAGTACAGCTTGGCGCGACGCACGTCGCCACGGCGCTTCACCTCGATCGAGGCAAGCAGCGGCGAATAGGTCTGGAAGGTGCGCTCGACACCTTCGCCGGACGAAATCTTGCGCACGGTGAAGCCGGAGTTCAGGCCACGGTTGCGCTTGGCGATGACGACGCCCTCATAGGCCTGCAGACGCTCGCGGTTGCCTTCCTTGACCTTGACCTGGACGACGACGGTGTCGCCCGGAGCGAAGTCGGGAATCGTCTTACCGAGGCGGGCGATTTCTTCCTGTTCGAGTTGCTGAATCAGATTCATTTTTTAAAGCTCCTAAGTTTTTTCCTGACCGCATTGCTCCTGTCCGGCCTTGAGTTCTGCCTCAAACTCCGCCAGGAGTTGCGTTTCCTCTTTCGACAGCGGCTTTTGCAACATTCTTCCGGCCAACAACTCCGGTCGCCGCTGCCACGTCCGCCCCAGCGACTGTTTCAGCCGCCAGCGACGAATCTTCTCGTGGTGACCGGAGAGCAACACTTCCGGCACCCGCAAGCCCGCGTATTCCTCGGGCCGCGTGTAGTGCGGGCAATCCAGCAGGCCCGACACGAACGAATCCTCTACCGCCGACTGCGCATCGTTGAGCACACCCGGCAACTGCCTGACGACGGCATCGATCAGCGCCATCGCCGGAATCTCGCCTCCGGAGAGGACGAAATCCCCGATCGAGATTTCCTCGTCGACGCAGCGCTCGATCAGCCGCTCGTCGATGCCTTCGTAGCGCCCGCAAAGAAGGATCAGCCCCTCGTCCGCCAGCGCCGCATCGGCCACAAACCTCATCACCCGCTCATGCGAGAGCGGCCTGCCCTGCGGCGAGAGGTAGATGACGCGGCTTTTCGCCACACCCGCCCCGGCCTGCCTGGCCTTTGCCGCACCGATCGCGGCCTCCAGCGGCTCGGGCAACATCACCATGCCGGGGCCGCCGCCGTAGGGCCGGTCATCCACGGTGCGGTAGTTGTTCCCGACGAAGTCGCGCGGGTTGTGAAACCCGATCGACCAGACGCCGTCTTCCAGCGCCCGCCGCGTGATTCCGCAGTCGGTGAGCGCCGCGAACATTTCCGGGAAGATCGTCACCGCATCGATGACGAAGGGTTTCGCCGGATTCGTTACATCGCTCACCAGTCCCTCACCAGTCCCTCACCAATCCGTTTCCCATTCGACCCGGAGGCGTTTCTGCGCCAGATCCACGTCGAGTACCACGGCGCCGACAAAGGGCAGGAGCAGCTCCTTCCCGTCGTCCGCACGGACGCACAGCACGTCGTTGGCGCCGGTCTCAAGCAGGCTTGTCACCTCCCCGAGCCGCTCACCGCGGACGTTTACCACTTCCAGGCCGACCAGGTCGTCCCAGTAATACTCGTCTTCGCCAGCCGGCGGCAGCGCCTCGCGCGGCACGCCGACCAGAAATCCCTTCAGGGCCTCGGCGGCGCTACGGTCGGCGACACCCGCCAGTTGCGCCACCAATGCACCAAGGTGCACCCGGCTGCGCAGGATTTCGACCTCGCGCCAAGCTTCGGGCGGGGCGTCTTCCTGCCCCAGCCGCCACGTCGGCAGCTTGCCCCAGGCGCGCGGATCGTCGGCGAAGGGATGCACCCTCACCCAGCCCTGCACGCCATACGCCCCGACGATCTTACCGAGAACGATGAAATGCCGGGCGGCTGGGGAGGCCGGACTCACTCCGCTCAGGCAGCGGCCTTGGCCGACTGCTTGACCAGACGGGCGACGGTCGGCGACAGCTGGGCGCCGTTCTGCTGCCAGTAGTTCAGGCGATCGGAAGCGATGCGCAGGGTTTCGGCGGCACCGGAAGCAACCGGGTTGTAGAAGCCGATGCGCTCGATGAAACGGCCATCGCGACGATTGCGCGAATCGGCGGCAACGATGTTGTAGAAGGGGCGCTTCTTGGCGCCGCCACGGGCAAGGCGGATCACGACCATTTGTGTGTTCTCTTCCGGACTCAGAAAAAGGGGGAGATTATAGCAAAAAAGCCAGCCGAAACAATCCGGTGGAATCTGGCGGCTTCCGGTGGCCAATCCGGCAGCTCCCGGCAAGTCGGGGCCGGGCCGGTCGATCCGACTATAATCACGTCGCCAATGGATCACGCACGATGAACGAAGCCCATCTCCCGGACGACACGACGGCGCCTCCGCCCCCGCCAAACGCCCTCAACGCCCTGCTCGCCTGGCTGGCGGCGCCGCCGGCGCAACCGGAAGACGATCTTGCGCCGCTGCTCGATCACCTGGCGACGCTGCGTGCGGCAAGCGTGCCATCCAGACAGCGCCGCCGGCTGCTTGCGCTGCTCGGCCTGCGCAGCAAGATCGCCCTGCGCGGCCTGCACACGGAAATCGCCGGCATTTCGCTGCCGCTCTCGCGGCGCAGCCGGCACATCGTCCGCGGCCTCCAGAATCTTCTGCTGACGCTGGCCGAAGACATCCTTCGTGCGGGAGCAAGCGACGCCGAAGCCGCCTGGCGCGCGCTCGATGCCCTCGCCGCGCATCTGGCGATCAGCAGCTACGCCGGTGCGCCTTACGCTCCCGGCGTCTGGAAGATGGCGCACCAAATCCACCGCGACGCCATCGCCGCGGGCCACGTCAACGAACACGTCCGGGAAGCCGCCTGCACGGTCGGCGACACCTACCTGCGCGCCTGCCTGCTGGCCTCGGTGCAGCCGGCCTCCTTCACCGCCCCCGAAATCGACCGCATCGTCGATTACATCGCCCGCTTTTCCAGCCGGGCCGCTTTCATTGTGCCGGCCACGCAAACCGCTGCCGCCGGCAGCGCGAGCATCTTCTGGATCGACACCAGCCGCGACGCGCCACCGACTTCAGCCAACCGGCTGCCGCCGCCGGCCGGCACGCTCTGCTTCACCTGCGAGCAACTGGCGCAACTGGCCGAGGAGCAAGCAGACGCCCTCGAAGCCGGCGTCGGCGCCAGCGAACTCGACCTTCCGGAATCCGCAGGGACGCCGGCCGGCCAGGGCATCCTGCGCCGACTGGCCCACCGCTGGGGCAACCCCGGCAAGCGGCGCTTCCCGAGGCGCCGGCAAAATCACCTCAGCGAACTGTGCATCGGTTTCAAGGCCGTGCGTTCGCTCTTCGACGAGAAGGCGACGCAGCCCCCCGACACCTCGCAATGGATCGTCACCAACGAAAGCCCGGACGGCTATGCGGTGATGCACGTCTCGGGCAGAACCGGCCGCCTCACGGCCGGCGACCTTGCCGGCGTGCGTGCCGAAGGCAGGGCGGGCTGGGAAATCTGCATCATCCGCCGGGTGCAATCGGAAAACCCCGAGCATCTGGAACTCGGCTTGCAGATCCTTGGTACGCGCGCGCAGGCGGCCATGCTCGTCAGCGACGGCGAAGACGGCGCCCCCCGGCAGCAGCCGGTGCTGGCGCTGCCGGCGCTGCCGCCGGTACGCCCGGAAGAAGTGCTGCTGGCGCCGGTCGGCACCGTGAGCAGAAACGCGCAGACCATGGCGCTGGTGGTCGAAGGAAAGTGCCTGGAGGCGCGCGAGATTCGCCCCGCCGACATCGTCGAGCGGACGGCCGGGATCGAACTGCTCACCTTTTCGGCGGTTACCCCCAACTGATACGGACTGAATTCCGCCGCGTCCAGCCCCGCCCTGCCTCGACTCCCCGGCCGCTCAGCGACGCGACTGCGGGCACCGTTCGAAGCCCGGCAGCGTCGCCGCGACCAGCGCGCCGACAAGAATCGTCGCCCACGACAGATAGACCCAGAGCAGGAAGATCGGCACCGTCGCGAAGGCGCCGTAGATCGCCCGGTAAGTTGGAAAATAGGCGAGATAGAGGGCAAAGCCGCGTTGCAGTGCGAGAAAGCCGACGGCAGCAACGGCTCCGGCCGCGAAGGCATGCCGCCAGCGGACGACGGCATTCGGCAGCGTCCGGTAGAGGAAGGCGAAGAAGAGGACGAGCGCCGCCAGCGAGGCGCCCTTGAACAGCGGTGCGCGCATCCAGTGCACTTCGCCAAACAGGCCGAGCGAGGTCGTCAGCGCCGACGACACGGCAGCCAGCAGCGCGCCGAAAAAGAGCGGCCAGACGGCCGTGACGGCGGTATAGAGAACGATGCGACGCCAGATGCGGCGCGATTCGCGCACCCGCCAGGCGCGGTTCACCGCATGTTCGATGGTGTTCATCAGCAGGAAGGCGGCGACCGCCAGCACGGCGACGCCCCAACCGCTCACGTCGGCGGCGCGCCGCGAGAATTGCACGATCCGGTCGGCGATGAGGCCCGCCGAGCCGGCTGGCAGGAGATGCGCGACGAGCAGCCGGTCGACGTGCTCGACGAAACTGGCGAAGGCCGGAAAAGCCGAAACGAGGGCGAGGACGAGCGCGGCCAGCGGCACCACGGAAAGCAGCGTGGTGAAGGCCAGACTGGCGCTGACCTGGCCGAAATCTTCCTCGCCGAAACGACGGATGACGCGCAGGACGAAAGCGGAGAGCGGGAAACGGGAACGAGGCAGGGTACGGGGCATGAGGCCGATATAATAAACGGATGAGTGCAACGATCTTCTGTGGAACACTTGCCGCATCGGCACCAAGGCGCGGCGGCAAGGCAGGAAGGCGCCCTGAGCGCTCTGTTTCCGCGCCTTTTTTCACGCTTGCCTTCGCGCTTTTCTTCGCGCTTTTCTTGCGGTTTGCCTTGCAGCTTTTGGCGCCTGCACCGCTGCGCCACGGCGACGGATCTTCGTTTTTCCGCCCGCTGCCGCAATGAATCCCCTCGCCCCGCGCACCCGCCTCGCCTATCTCGCCGCCTGCGCCAGCCTGATCGCGCTGATCTTCCTCTGTCTTGCCTGGGAGTTGCGACTGGCACCGCTCACCGCCGGCGGTTCGGCGCTGGTCTTCAAGGTGCTGCCGCTGTTGCTGCCGCTCTTCGGCATCCTGCACGGCCGGCGCTACACCTACAAATGGGCCTCGCTGCTGATCCTGCTCTACTTCGCCGAGGGCATCGTGCGCGCCACCACCGAAGCGCCACCGGCGCAGTGGCTGGCGATGGCCGAAATCGCGCTCGCCGCCGCCTTCTTCAGCGCCGCCATCGGCTACGTCCGGCAGACGCGCGGCCAGTGAGGTGCGCCGGGAAAACCGGTGCCCTCACCGGCCGCATCCTGTGAGGCAAGCGCAGGGGACGGTGGACAGGCGCAGGGCCAGGCTCAGACGCCGCCCTGCGGATTCACTCTTTCGCCTGCCGAGTGCAGCTTGTTCAGCGCGTTGAGGTACGCCTTGGCGGAAGCGATGACGATGTCGGTGTCGGCGCCGTTGCCGTTCACGATGCGGTCGCCGCGCGAGAGACGCACGGTCACTTCACCCTGCGCGTCGGTGCCGGTAGTGATGGCGTTCACCGAGTAGAGGAGCAGCTCCGAGCCGCTCTTCGCCACCGACTCGATGGCCTTGAAGGTGGCGTCGACCGGGCCGCCACCGACGGCGCCGGCCTTGTGCTCGGCGCCGCCGACAGTGAGCGTCACCGTCGCCTGCGGCGTCTCGCCGGTTTCCGAGCAGACGCGCGAGTAGACCAACTTGTAGTGCTCGTCCTCCGGCGTCACCGTTTCGTCGGAGACCAGGGCCTGCAAATCCTCGTCGAAAATTTCGTGCTTCTTGTCGGCCAGTTCCTTGAAGCGGGCAAAGGCGGCGTTCAGTGCCTCGTCGCCGGCAAGCTCGATGCCCAGTTCGGCGAGCCGCGTCTTGAAGGCGTTGCGGCCGGAGTGCTTGCCGAGCACCAGCTTGTTCTGCGTCCAGCCGACGTCCTCGGCGCGCATGATCTCGTAGGTTTCGCGGTGCTTGAGCACGCCATCCTGGTGGATACCGGACTCGTGCGCGAAGGCGTTGGCGCCGACCACCGCCTTGTTCGGCTGCACCGGGTAGCCGGTGATCTGCGAGACGAGCTTGGAGGCCGGCACGATCTGCGTGGTGTCAATGCCGGTATCGACCGGGAAAATGTCGGCGCGCGTCTTCACCGCCATCACGATCTCTTCCAGCGAGGCGTTGCCGGCACGCTCACCGAGGCCGTTGATGGTGCATTCAACCTGGCGCGCACCGGCGAGCACGGCGGCCAGCGAGTTGGCGACGGCAAGACCGAGGTCGTTGTGGCAATGCACCGACCAGACCACCTTGTCGGCGCCCGGCACGCGCGCGATCAACTGCTTGATCGTCTCGGCGAACTGACCGGGCAGGTTGTAGCCGACGGTGTCGGGCACGTTGATCGTCGTCGCGCCGGCCTCGATCACCGCAGTGAACACGCGGCAGAGGAAATCCAGTTCGGAGCGGCCGGCGTCCTCGGCCGAGAACTCGACGTCGTCGGTGTATTCGCGCGCCCAGCCGATGGCCTTCACCGCCTGCTCGACAACCTGATCCGGCGTCATGCGCAGCTTCTTCTCCATGTGGATCGGGCTGGTGGCGATGAAGGTGTGGATACGGCGCTTCGCCGCCGGCCGGACGGCCTCGCCGGCGCGGCGGATGTCGTTCTCGTTGGCGCGCGCCAGCGAGCAGACCGTCGATTCCTTGATCGCCTCGGCGATGGCGCGGATGGCGTCGAAATCGCCGGGCGAAGCGGCGGCGAAACCGGCCTCGATCACATCCACCCGCATCCGTTCGAGCTGGCGGGCGACGCGGATCTTTTCCTCGCGGGTCATCGAGGCGCCGGGGCTTTGCTCACCGTCACGCAGGGTGGTGTCGAAAATGACCAAACGTTCTTTCATGTCTGACTCCAGGGGATATCCAGGGGAAACGGCCGGCAGCGTGCGCCGGGCGCTTCAGGCCGGAGGGGCGGCCGGAGGAACGGATTTCTGACGCAGGCGCCGCCAGAGGAACATGGCGTAGCCGGAAAAGGCGTAGACAACGAAGATGCCGAACAGTGCGACCTCCGGCTTCAGCGCCATCAGCGCAAAGATCAGCGCAATGGCCGCCACCGCCATGAAGGGCACGCTCTTCCGGAGGTTGATGTCCTTGAAACTGTAATAGCGGACGTTGGAAATCATCGTCACGCCGGCAAAGATGGTCGTCGCCGCCGCCAGCAGGGCCAGGTCGGAACCGGCAAAACCGTTGTCGCTGGCCACCCAGATGAAACCGGCAACCAGTGCCGCCGCCGCCGGACTGGGCAGGCCCTGGAAGTAACGCTTGTCCACCACTTCCAGCGTCGTGTTGAAGCGGGCCAGGCGCAGTGCGGCGCCGGCGCAGTAGATGAAGGCGGCGATCCAGCCGAGGCGGCCGAGATCCTTCAGCGCCCATTCGTACATCACCAGCGACGGCGCGGCGCCGAAGGAAACCATGTCGGACAGTGAATCGTACTCGGCACCGAAGGCCGACTGCGTGCGCGTCAGGCGCGCGACGCGGCCATCCAGCCCGTCGAGCACCATGGCAACGAAGATGGCCATCGCCGCCTTGTCGAAGTTGCCCTGCATGGCCATGACGATGGAGAAGAAACCGGAGAACAGCGCCGCCGTGGTGAACAGGTTGGGCAACACGTAGATGCCCTTGCGGCGCAGTTCGGGGTTGAACAGGGCTTTACGGGGAAGTTTCGGTTCCGGCATGGGCGGTGGCGGGCAGGTTCGGGGGGTGCGTCCCGCCCGTGGAATTCTGGAATGCGCAAAGGATACACCTTTTCGCCCACCCCAAATAACTCGCCCGGAACGGGTCCGGGCGAGCGTCCTGCGGTCAGGAAAAACGGAAAACGGCGAATCAGTTCTTCGACTGGTCGACCAGCTTGTTCTTCTTGATCCACGGCATCATGTCGCGCAGCTTCTCGCCGACCTGTTCGATCGGGTGGGCTGCGGTCAGACGGCGACGCGCGGTCATCGACGGGTAGTTGGTCTTGCCCTCGAGGATGAACATCTTGGCGTATTCGCCCGACTGGATGCGCTTGAGTGCGTTGCGCATGGCGTAGCGCGACTCTTCGTTGATGACTTCCGGACCGGTCACGTACTCGCCGTACTCGGCGTTGTTCGAGATCGAGTAGTTCATGTTGGCGATGCCGCCTTCGTACATCAGGTCGACGATCAGCTTCAGCTCGTGCAGGCACTCGAAGTAGGCCATTTCCGGCGCGTAGCCGGCTTCGGTCAG
>JAVFAT010000032.1:0-12351 GCA_034002385.1 Azospira sp.
TTCTGGCCAAGCCGGGTTCGATCACCCCGCACACGCACTTCACGGGCGAAGTGTATGTCCTGTCGAAGGACGAAGGCGGCCGTCACACGCCGTTCTTCAACAACTACCGCCCGCAGTTCTACTTCCGCACGACGGACGTGACCGGTGCGATCCAGCTGCCGGAAGGCACGGAGATGGTGATGCCGGGCGACAACATCCAGATGACGGTGAAGCTGATTGCGCCGATCGCCATGGAAGAAGGTCTGCGCTTCGCCATCCGCGAAGGTGGCCGTACCGTCGGCGCCGGCGTCGTGGCGAAAATCATCGAGTAATCGATTCAGAAACTGGCGGGGGCGTGCTTCGGATGCCCCCGCTGTCTTTGCCGCAGGGGCATAGCTCAATTGGCAGAGCGTCGGTCTCCAAAACCGAAGGTTGGGGGTTCGAGACCCTCTGCCCCTGCCACCCATACTCAAGATCGCGATAGTAATGGCCGACAAGATCAAGTTTACGCTGGCGCTGCTTCTGCTTGCCGCTGGCGTGGCCGGTTTCTACTTGCTGGCCGAAGCGGCCATGATCCTGCGGGTGCTCGCCGTCCTCGCCGGCGTTGCTGCCTCCATCGCGGTTGCCTGGTTCACCGAGCCGGGCCGGCGGTTTTTCTCGTTTGCCCAGGAATCCGCTGCCGAGGCGAAAAAAGTTGTCTGGCCGTCGCGCAAGGAAACGATGCAGACGACCGGAATGGTCTTTGCCTTCGTTGTCGTCATGGCGGTTTTTCTCTGGCTGACTGACAAGAGTCTGGAATGGGTTCTCTACGACCTGGTTCTGGGCTGGAAGAAATCATGAGCAAGCGTTGGTATGTCGTTCACGCCTATTCGGGCTTCGAAAAAAGCGTGCAGCGCGCTCTGACCGAGCGCGTTGCACGTTCCGGTATGAGCGATCTGTTCGGTCGCATTCTCGTGCCGGTCGAGGAAGTCATCGAACTCAAGGGCGGCCAGAAGAGCATCTCCGAGCGCAAATTCTTCCCCGGCTACGTGCTGGTGGAAATGGAGATGAACGACGATACCTGGCACCTCGTCAAGAGCACGCCCAAGGTGACGGGCTTCGTCGGTGGTACGGCGACCAAGCCGACGCCGATTTCCGAGAAGGAAGTCGACAAGATCATGCAGCAGATGCAGGAAGGGGTCGAAAAGCCCCGTCCCAAGGTGCTGTTCGAGATCGGCGAGATGGTGCGCGTCAAGGAAGGCCCGTTTACGGATTTCCACGGTTCCGTCGAGGACGTGAACTACGAAAAGAACAAGCTGCGCGTGTCGGTGACCATCTTCGGTCGTTCCACGCCGGTCGAACTGGAGTTCGCCCAGATCGAGAAGGCCTGAGTTGCCGGAACACGGGGGGCCGGCGCCCCCTGCCCGTGAGGGCGAGTAGTCTGCGCCGGAAAGAGGAGCGCCAGTAGCCGATTCCGGAAGGGTTCGGTGACCGCGCGCTATCACTCGTTTACAAGGAGCCAACATGGCAAAGAAGATCGTCGGCTACATCAAGCTGCAAGTGCCGGCGGGCAAGGCAAACCCCTCGCCCCCGATCGGTCCCGCGCTGGGTCAGCGCGGCCTCAACATCATGGAATTCTGCAAGGCCTTCAATGCCCAGACGCAGGGCGTCGAGCCGGGTCTGCCGATCCCCGTGGTGATCACCGCCTACGCGGACAAGTCCTTCACGTTCATCATGAAGACGCCGCCGGCGACCATCCTCATCAAGAAGGCGGCCGGCATCAAGTCCGGTTCGGCGAAGCCGCATACCGACAAGGTCGGCAAGCTGACGCGCGCCCAGTGCGAGGAAATCGCCAAGACCAAGATGCCGGATCTGACCGCTGCCGACATGGATGCGGCCGTCCGCACCATCGCCGGTTCCGCCCGCTCGATGGGCATCACCGTGGAGGGACTCTGAGATGGCCAAGCTCACCAAGCGCCAGAAGGCCCTCGCGGGCAAGATTGACCGCAACAAGCTCTACGCAGCCACCGAGGCCCTGACGCTGGCCAAGGACGCGGCTGTCGCCAAGTTCGACGAGTCGATCGACGTCGCCGTTAATCTCGGCATCGACGCGCGCAAATCCGACCAGCTGGTCCGCGGCTCCGTCGTGCTGCCTGCCGGTACCGGCAAGACCGTGCGTGTCGCCGTCTTCGCCCAGGGCGACAAGGCCGAGGCCGCCAAGGCTGCCGGTGCCGACATCGTCGGTTTCGACGACCTGGCCGCCGAGGTCAAGGCCGGCAACCTGAACTTCGACGTGGTCATCGCCACGCCGGATGCGATGAAGATCGTCGGCCAGCTCGGCCAGATTCTCGGCCCGCGCGGCCTGATGCCGAACCCGAAGGTCGGCACCGTGACGATGGACGTGACCACCGCCGTGAACAACGCCAAGGCCGGTCAGGTTCAGTACCGCACCGACAAGGGCGGCATCGTGCACGCGACCATCGGTCGCGCCTCGTTCCCGGTCGACAAGCTGGAACTCAACCTGAAGGCGCTGATCGACGCGCTGCAGAAGGCCAAGCCGGCTGCCGCCAAGGGTCAGTACCTGAGGAAGATCGCCGTTTCCAGCACGATGGGACCGGGCGTGCGCATCGACCAGGCCTCGCTGGCCGCTTGATGTCATGAATTTCCCCCGGCCTCGGCCGGGGTTCGAGCTTTGAGCCGCTGTCCGGGGTTCCGGACAGCGGATCGTCAAAGACCGCAGGTGTGAGGTTAGTACTCACTTAAGCGAAAGGCCTGCGCAGACGGTGTACTCAGAACAGGATTTATGCCGCTTCGCGCGAAGGCGCGGGAGGCTGCCTCCTGATCCAGGTCGCCGTGGGTGCGGCGGGATGTTCCCGCCGCGTGTGGACTTGAAAGGAGAAAGGACCCATGGGTCTCAATCTTGACGACAAGAAGGCCGTAGTGGCCGAGGTGTCGGCACAGGTGCAGAACGCCCAGACGATGGTCGTTGCTGAATACCGTGGCATCGAGGTGGGTGATCTCACCAAGCTGCGGAAGAAGGCGCGCGAGTCTGGCGTCTATCTGCGCGTGCTGAAGAACACCCTCGTGCGTCGTGCCGTCGCGGACACCCCGTTCGCCGGCCTCGCCGAGCAAATGGTCGGCCCCCTGATCTATGCGATTTCCGAAGACGCCGTGGCGGCCGCCAAGGTGTTGAACGACTTCGCCAAGGGCAACGACAAGCTGGCACTGAAGGCGGGCTGCTACAGCGGCAACGTCCTCGACAAGGCCGGCGTCCAAGCACTTGCTTCCATCCCCAGCCGCGAGGAACTTCTCGCCAAGCTGTGCGGCGTCATGCAGGCGCCGGTCTCGGGCTTCGCCGGTGCGCTCGCCGCCCTGGCCAAGAAGCGCGAGGAGGAAGGCGCTGCCGCCTGACCCCGTCACTACGCTCGTTACACAAATACACGCAAAGAATCTGTTTTAGGAGCTAATCAAATGGCTATCAGCAAAGAAGACATCCTCGAAGCCGTCGCCGGTATGACGGTCATGGAACTGAACGACCTGGTCAAGGCGTTCGAAGAGAAGTTCGGCGTTTCCGCTGCCTCGCTGGCGGTTGCCGCTCCGGGCGCTGGTGGCGCTGGTGCCGCCGCTGCCGAAGAGCAGACCGAGTTCACCGTCATCCTCGCCGCCGCTGGCGACAAGAAGGTCGAGGTCATCAAGGTCGTCCGCGCCGCTACCGGCCTGGGCCTCAAGGAAGCCAAGGACCTCGTCGATGGCGCGCCGAAGCCCGTCAAGGAAGCCATTGCCAAGGCCGATGCCGAAGCCCTCAAGAAGCAGCTCGAGGACGCCGGCGCCAAGGTCGAGATCAAGTAATCTCCTCCCGGCAACGCTGGGCTGGCGGCAGAATTGCCGCCAGCCCTTTTGCGCTTTGCCGGAAAAACGCCGGAACCAGCCGGCAGGACGGCTCCTGCGGCTGTCTGCAGCGCCCAAACGTAAATGCGCCCCGCACCTTTCCGTTTGATCGTTGCCTCACCCGGAGCGGGCATCTTGCCCGGCCGGGAATCCAGGAATCATTGCCCACTGCCCGGAGCAAACATGACCTACTCCTATACCGAGAAAAAGCGTATCCGGAAGAGCTTCGCCAAGCGCGCCAGCGTGCTCGACGTGCCCTTCCTGCTGGCCACGCAGCTCGAATCCTATACCCAGTTCCTCCAGGCAGCGGTGCCACCGGCGCAGCGCCGGAACCAGGGCCTGCAGGCGGCGTTCTCGTCGATTTTCCCGATCGTCAGTCACAGCGGCAACGCCCGTCTTGAGTTCGTCAGCTTCCAGCTCGCTGAACCGACCTTCGATGTCAAGGAATGCCAGCAGCGCGGCCTGACCTTCGCCTCGGCGCTGCGCGCCAGGGTGCGTCTGGTCATCATGGACCGCGAGGCGCCGGGCACCGTCAAGGAAGTGAAGGAGCAGGAAGTCTACATGGGCGAGATTCCGCTCATGACCACCACCGGCTCCTTCGTCATCAACGGTACCGAGCGCGTCATCGTTTCGCAGCTGCACCGTTCGCCCGGTGTCTTCTTCGAGCATGATCGCGGCAAGACGCACTCCTCGGGCAAGCTGCTCTTCTCGGCGCGCGTGATCCCCTATCGCGGCTCCTGGCTGGACTTCGAGTTCGATCCGAAGGACATCCTCTTCTTCCGGATCGACCGTCGCCGCAAGATGCCGGTGACGACGCTGCTCAAGGCCATCGGTCTGACGCCGGAGCAGATCCTGCGCACCTTCTTCGATTTCGACACCTTCCACGTCGGCAAGAAGACGGTCGACTTCGAACTGGTGCCCGAGCGCCTGCGTGGCGAAGTCGCCCGCTTCGACTTCTGCGACAAGTCGGGCAAGGTCATCATCGCCAAGGACAAGCGCATCACCGCCAAGCACATCCGCGACCTTGACGCCGCCGGCGTCAAGCGCATCGCCGTGCCGGAGGATTTCATCGTCGGCCGCATCGTCGCGCAGAACGTCATCGACCGCGAAACCGGCGAAATCCTCGCCAGCGCCAACGAGGAAATCACCGAATCGCTGTTGAAGAAATTGCAGGAAGCCGGCGTCGAGGAATTGCAGACCCTCTACACCAACGATCTCGACCGCGGCGCCTTCATCTCGAACACGCTGCGCACCGACGAAACCGCCTCCCGCCAGGCGGCGCGCGTTGCCATCTACCGCATGATGCGCCCGGGCGAGCCGCCGACGGAAGAAGCCGTCGAGATGCTGTTCAACGGCCTGTTCTATTCGGACGACCGCTACGATCTTTCCGCCGTCGGCCGCATGAAGTTCAACCGCCGCCTGCAACGCCCGGACGTCACCGAGTGGAAGGTGATGGTCGGCCAGGTGCCGTCGAAGGCCGAGGCCATCGTCGATGCCATCATCGAGATTGCCGGCGGTGTGCCGGCAGCGGTGAAGGACTTGCTCGGCGAGCTGAACTACGGCCCGCGTGCCGTCGCCGAGAACCTGACGCAGGCCGAGGCCGAGGCGCTGGCCGGCAAGCTGAAGTCGCTCGGTGCGAGCACCGAGGTACGCGAGCAGCTGACGCTGTCGCCGCGCGACATCGTCGAGGTCATCCAGATCCTGGTCGAGCTGCGCAACGGTCGCGGCGAGATCGACGACATCGATCACCTCGGCAACCGTCGCGTGCGTTCGGTCGGCGAACTGGCCGAGAACCAGTTCCGCGCCGGTCTCGTGCGCGTCGAGCGCGCCGTCAAGGAGCGCCTGAGCCAGGCCGAATCCGACAACCTGATGCCGCACGACCTGATCAACGCCAAGCCGATCAGCGCCGCCATCAAGGAATTCTTCGGCTCCAGCCAGCTGTCGCAGTTCATGGACCAGACCAACCCGCTGTCCGAGATCACGCACAAGCGCCGCGTCTCGGCCCTCGGCCCGGGCGGTCTGACGCGCGAACGCGCCGGCTTCGAGGTGCGCGACGTGCACCCGACGCACTATGGCCGCGTCTGCCCGATCGAGACGCCGGAAGGCCCGAACATCGGCCTGATCAACTCGCTGGCGCTGTTCGCCCGCACCAATGAATACGGCTTCCTCGAAACGCCGTACCGCAAGGTCGAGGGCGGCAAGGTCACCGACCAGATCGAATACCTGTCGGCGATCGAGGAAGGCCGCTACGTCATCGCCCAGGCCAACGCGCTGCTCGACGAGCATGGCACGCTGACCGACGAACTCGTCACCTGCCGCGAGAAGGGCGAAACCATTCTCGCCGAGCCGTCGCGCGTGCAGTACATGGACGTCGCGCCGGGCCAGATCGTCTCCGTCGCTGCCTCGCTGATTCCGTTCCTTGAGCACGACGATGCCAACCGCGCGCTGATGGGCGCCAACATGCAGCGTCAGGCCGTGCCCTGCCTGCGTCCGGAGAAGCCGGTCGTCGGTACCGGCATCGAGCGCACCGTCGCCGTCGACTCGGGCACCGCCGTCCAGGCGCTGCGCGGTGGCGTCGTCGACTACGTCGATGCCTCGCGCATCGTGGTCCGCGTCAACGACGACGAGACCGTGCCGGGCGAAGTCGGCGTCGACATCTACAACCTGGTCAAGTACACCCGTTCCAACCAGAACACGAACATCAACCAGCGGCCGACCGTCAAGGTCGGCGACGTCATCGCCCAGGGCGACGTGGTCGCCGACGGCGCCTCGACCGACAAGGGCGAGCTGGCGCTGGGCCAGAACATGCGCATCGCGTTCATGCCGTGGAACGGCTACAACTTCGAGGACTCGATCCTGATCTCCGAGCGCGTCGTCGCCGACGACCGCTACACCTCGATCCACATCGAGGAACTGACGGTCGTTGCCCGCGACACCAAGCTCGGCCCCGAGGAAATCACCCGCGACATCGCCTCGCTCGGCGAAGTGCAGCTGTCGCGTCTGGATGATTCCGGCATCGTCTACATCGGCGCTGAAGTCGAAGCCGGCGACGTGCTGGTCGGCAAGGTCACCCCGAAGGGCGAGACCCAGCTGACGCCGGAAGAGAAGCTGCTGCGCGCGATCTTCGGCGAGAAGGCTTCCGACGTGAAGGACACCTCGCTGCGCGTGCCGTCGGGCATCGCCGGCACCGTCATCGACGTCCAGGTGTTCACCCGTGAAGGCATCGAGCGCGACAAGCGCGCCCAGTCGATCATCGACGAGCACCTGCGCGGCTACAAGACCGATCTCGCCGACCAGATGCGCATCGTCGAACGCGACACCTTCAGCCGCGTCGAGCGCCTGATCACCGGCAAGGTCGCCAACGGCGGCCCGAAGAAGCTGGCCAAGGGCACGGCGGTGAGCAAGGACTACCTCGCCGGCATCGACCCGCACCACTGGTTCGACGTGCGCATGGCCGACGAAGAGGTCGCGCAGCAGCTCGAACAGCTGAAGGAAGGCCTTGAGCAGACGCGCAAGGACTTCGATATCGCCTTCGAGGAAAAGCGCAAGAAGCTCACGCAGGGCGACGAACTGCCGCCGGGCGTGCAGAAGATGGTCAAGGTCTACGTCGCGGTCAAGCGCCGCCTGCAGCCGGGCGACAAGATGGCCGGCCGCCACGGTAACAAGGGCGTCGTTTCGCGCATCATCCCGGTCGAGGACATGCCCTACGATCAGGACGGCAACCCGGTCGACATCGTGCTGAACCCGCTCGGCGTGCCGTCGCGGATGAACGTCGGCCAGATTCTCGAAGTTCACCTCGGCCTCGCCGCCAAGGGACTCGGCTTCAAGATCGGCGAGATGCTGCGCCGCCAGGCCAGCGTCAAGGAAATGCGCGAATTCCTCGGAAAGATCTACAACGATCAGGGCAAGCCGGAAAATCTCGAAGAACTGAACGACACCGAGATCATGACCATGGCCGGGAACCTCGAGGACGGCGTGCCGTTCGCGACGCCGGTCTTCGAAGGCGCCAAGGAAGAGGAAATCAAGGCCATGCTGCGGCTGGCCGGGATGCCGGAGTCGGGCCAGATGACGCTGTTCGATGGCCGTACCGGCGAACAGTACGAGCGCCCGGTGACCGTCGGCTACATGCACTTCCTGAAGCTGCACCACCTGGTCGACGACAAGATGCACGCCCGTTCCACGGGCCCGTACTCGCTGGTCACGCAGCAGCCGCTCGGCGGCAAGGCGCAGTTCGGCGGCCAGCGTTTCGGCGAAATGGAAGTCTGGGCGCTGGAAGCCTACGGTGCTTCCTACGTGCTGCAGGAGATGCTCACCGTGAAGTCCGACGACGTGAACGGCCGTACCAAGGTGTACGAGAACATCGTCAAGGGCGAACACAGGATCGAAGCCGGCATGCCGGAGTCGTTCAACGTTCTGGTCAAGGAAATTCGGTCGCTGGCGATCGATATCGACCTGGAACGCTACTGATTCAAGGACTGGGAGCAAGACGATGAAAGCACTGCTTGATTTGTTCAAACAGGTAACGCAGGAAGAGGAATTCGACGCGATCACCATTGGTCTCGCGTCGCCCGAGAAGATCCGTTCCTGGTCCTACGGCGAGGTCAAGAAGCCGGAAACCATCAACTACCGTACCTTCAAGCCGGAGCGCGACGGCCTGTTCTGCGCCAAGATCTTCGGCCCGGTCAAGGACTACGAGTGCCTCTGCGGCAAGTACAAGCGCCTGAAGCACCGCGGCGTGATCTGCGAGAAGTGCGGTGTCGAGGTGACGCTGGCCAAGGTGCGCCGCGAGCGCATGGGCCACATCGAGCTGGCCAGCCCGACCGCGCACATCTGGTTCCTGAAGTCGCTGCCGTCGCGTCTGGGCATGGTGCTCGATATGACGCTGCGCGACATCGAGCGCGTGCTCTACTTCGAAGCCTTCGTTGTCTGCGACCCGGGCATGACCCCGCTCAATCGCGCCCAGCTGCTGACCGAAGACGACTACCTGGCCAAGGTCGAGGAGTACGGCGATGACTTCCAGGCGCTGATGGGCGCCGAGGGCATCCGCGAACTGCTGCGCAACCTCGACCTCGACAGCGAAGTCGAGAAGCTGCGCGGTGAGCTGGAAGTGACTGGCTCGGAAGCCAAGAACAAGAAGCTGGCCAAGCGCCTGAAGATTCTCGAAGGCTTCCAGAAATCCGGCATCAAGCCGGACTGGATGATCCTCGAAGTGCTGCCGGTGCTGCCGCCGGATCTGCGTCCGCTGGTGCCGCTGGACGGCGGCCGCTTCGCCACGTCGGATCTGAACGATCTGTATCGTCGCGTCATCAACCGCAACAACCGCCTGAAGCGCCTGCTCGAACTGAAGGCGCCGGACATCATCGTCCGTAACGAGAAGCGCATGTTGCAGGAGTCGGTCGACTCGCTGCTCGACAACGGCCGTCGCGGCAAGGCGATGACCGGCGCCAACAAGCGTCCGCTCAAGTCGCTGGCCGACATGATCAAGGGCAAGGGTGGCCGCTTCCGTCAGAACCTGCTCGGCAAGCGCGTCGACTACTCGGGCCGTTCGGTCATCGTCGTCGGCCCGCAGCTCAAGCTGCACCAGTGCGGCCTGCCGAAGCTGATGGCGCTCGAACTGTTCAAGCCGTTCATCTTCAACAAGCTCGAACTGATGGGTCTGGCAACGACCATCAAGCAGGCGAAGAAGATGGTCGAGTCGCAGGAGCCGGTGGTCTGGGACATCCTCGAAGAGGTCATCCGCGAACATCCGGTGATGCTGAACCGCGCGCCGACGCTGCACCGTCTCGGCATCCAGGCCTTCGAGCCGACGCTGATCGAAGGCAAGGCGATCCAGCTGCACCCGCTGGTCTGCGCCGCCTTCAACGCCGACTTCGACGGTGACCAGATGGCCGTCCACGTGCCGCTGTCGCTGGAAGCGCAGATGGAAGCCCGCACGCTGATGCTGGCTTCGAACAACGTGCTGTCGCCGGCCAACGGCGAGCCGATCATCGTGCCGTCGCAGGATATCGTTCTCGGCCTCTATTACGCGACGCGCGACCGCATCAACGGCAAGGGCGAAGGTCTCTACTTCGCCGACGTCGGCGAAGTGACGCGGGCGCTGGCGGCGAAGGAGGTCGAGCTGCATTCGCGCGTTTCGGTGCGCATCAAGGAATACGAAGACGACGGCAATGGCGGCTGGAACGAGAAGATCACGCGCTACCAGACGACCGCCGGTCGCGCGCTGCTGTCCGAAATCCTGCCCAAGGGCCTGCCCTTCAGCGTCCTCGACCGGCCGCTGAAGAAGAAGGAAATCTCGAAGCTGATCAACGTCGCCTTCCGCCGTTGCGGCCTGAAGGAAACCGTCGTCTTCGCCGACAAGCTGATGCAGAACGGCTACGCGCTGGCGACCCGCGCCGGCATTTCGTTCTGCTCGGACGACATGCAGGTGCCGGCGAAGAAGTACGAGATCATCGCCGAGGCCGAGCGTGAAGTGAAGGAAATCGAGACCCAGTACACCAACGGTCTCGTCACCCAGGGCGAGCGCTACAACAAGGTCGTCGACATCTGGGGCCGCACCGGTGACCAGGTGGCCAAGGTCATGATGGAGCAGCTCGGTCACGAGGAAGTGATCGACCGCCACGGCAAGAAGGTCAAGCAGGATTCGTTCAACTCGATCTTCATGATGGCCGACTCCGGCGCCCGCGGCTCGGCGGCGCAGATCCGTCAGCTGGCCGGGATGCGCGGCCTGATGGCCAAGCCGGACGGCTCGATCATCGAGACCCCGATCACGACGAACTTCCGCGAAGGTCTGAACGTTCTCCAGTACTTCATCTCGACGCACGGCGCCCGCAAGGGTCTGGCCGACACCGCGCTGAAGACCGCGAACTCCGGCTACCTGACCCGTCGTCTGGTCGACGTGACGCAGGATCTGGTGGTCATCGAGGACGACTGCGGTACCGAGAACGGTGCCACGATGAAGGCGCTGATCGAGGGCGGTGAAGTCATCGAAGCCCTGCGCGAGCGTATTCTCGGCCGCGTCACCGTTGCCGACGTGATCAATCCGGAAACGGACGAAACCGTCATCGAGGCCGGCACCCTGATCGACGAGGATGCGGTCGACCTGATCGATTCGCTCGGTATCGACGAAGTGCGCGTGCGTACGCCGCTCACCTGCGAGACGCGTTACGGCCTGTGCGCCAAGTGCTACGGCCGTGACCTCGGTCGCGGCTCGCTGGTCAACGTTGGCGAAGCGGTCGGCGTCATCGCCGCGCAGTCGATCGGCGAACCGGGCACGCAGCTCACCATGCGTACCTTCCACGTCGGCGGTGCGGCTTCGCGCGCGGCCGTGGCCTCGCAGGTCGAGATCAAGAGCGCCGGCGTCGTCCGCTTCACGGCGACGATGCGCTACGTGACCAATGCCAAGGGCGAGAAGATCGTCATCACCCGCTCCGGCGAGGTGCTCATCACCGACGACAACGGCCGCGAGCGCGAGCGCCACAAGCTTCCCTACGGCGCCACCCTCCAGGTCAACGACGGACAGCAGGTCAAGGCCGGCACCAAGCTGGCGACCTGGGACCCGCACACCCGCCCGATCATCAGCGAGTACGGCGGCACCATCAAGTTCGAGAACGTCGAGGAAGGCGTCACCGTCGCCAAGCAGATCGACGACGTCACCGGCTTGTCCACGCTCGTCGTCATCGACCCGAAGCGCGGCGGCAAGGCGCAGACCAAAGGCATCCGTCCGCAGGTCAAGCTGCTCGACGCCAATGGCGAGGAAGTCAAGGTGCATGGCAGCGAGCACGCGGTGGCGATGACCTTCCAGGTCGGTTCCATCATCACCGTTCTCGATGGTCAGCAGATTTCCGTTGGCGACGTGCTTGCCCGCCTGCCGCAGGAATCGGCAAAGACCCGCGACATCACCGGCGGTCTGCCGCGCGTGGCCGAGCTGTTCGAGGCGCGCACGCCGAAGGACGCCGGTCTGCTCGCCGAGTTCACCGGCACCGTTTCGTTCGGCAAGGACACCAAGGGCAAGCAGCGCCTGGTCATCACCGACCTCGAAGGCGTCACCCACGAGTACCTGATCCCGAAGGACAAGCACGTGCTGGTGCACGATGGCCAGGTGGTGAACAAGGGTGAATCGATCGTCGACGGCGAGCCCGATCCGCACGACATCCTGCGCCTGCAGGGTGTCGAGGCGCTGGCCCGCTACATCACCGACGAAGTGCAGGACGTCTACCGTCTGCAGGGCGTCAAGATCAACGACAAGCACATCGAAGTCATCGTCCGCCAGATGCTGCGCCGCGTGAACATCGTCGATCCGGGCGACACCCGCTTCATCAAGAGCGAGCAGGTGGAGCGCGCCGAGGTGCTCGACGAGAACGATCGCATGGAAGCCGACGGCAAGATTCCGGCAACCTACGAGTACGTGCTGCTCGGCATCACCAAGGCCTCGCTGTCCACCGACTCGTTCATCTCGGCTGCTTCCTTCCAGGAAACGACGCGCGTGCTGACCGAGGCGGCGATCAT
>JAVFAT010000033.1:0-12240 GCA_034002385.1 Azospira sp.
GTCGAACTATCGCAACCCCGAATTCGACCGCCTGTTCGCCGAAATGAAGAACATGGAAAACACGCCGCGGCGGCTGGAGATCATCGGCCGCATGAACCGCATTCTGCACGAGGATGCGCCGTGGATTTACGCCTTCCATCCGAAGAGCTACACGCTCGGCCACGCCTGGTTGAAGAACCGCAAGCCAAGCGACGTCGGCAACAACGGCCTCAAGTACCAGCGCATCGACGCCGAATTGCGCGAGGCGAAGCGGGCGGAGTGGAACCGGCCGGTGCTGTGGCCGATCCTTGCCGTGCTGGTGCTCATTGCCGCCGCGCTGGTGCCGGCGGTGGCCGGCTACCGCCGGCGCGAGCGGGCGGCGGCGCGGTGAGGGGGAAAGAAGGCCGAGAGGGAGTAGGGCGTGCAGGGAGGGAGTGATCGGGAGCAGCGGCGAAGCGGGCGCGGCAACCGCTGCGGTATCCACGAAAAATGCCCCGGTCTGTTGCGGGTTCGCGGCTGAGAGTTCCCGGTTTGTATGGTGGATGATCCGCTGAACCCGGGATGTGTGCGGTTGTAGCGGTTGTGCGGGATTGGGGGTAGCCGTTACGCCACCTCCGCCCCGGCGGCAATGAGCAGTTTGCGCAGCAGCGAGCGGTGGCAGCGCGCCTCGTCCGCGCAATAGCAGCCGACCGAGAAATCCGTCTGCCGCGATAGCGCGGCGAGCAGTGCGATGGTGTGGACGTTTTCCGGCTTCGCCATCTCGGCCCGGTACCTGCGGGCGAAAATCGTCCATTCCTCCGGTGTTTTTGCGTGCAGCGCGAGCTTCATGCTTTCGAGACTGGGAGCGAGGTTCGGAAACCAGGCGTCGTACCAGTCGCGCGTGGCGAACTCGCTTTTCGGCACGCCGCGCGGTGGCCGGCGCACGGTGCCGATGCGTAGTCCCTCGCCGTCGATTCGCGGGCTGCCGAGGCGGACGATGCGGATGCTCATGATAGGTTCCTCCGTTGAAAACTTTCGAAAGGGTTTGAAAGGGTTCGAAAGGACTCGCAAGGGGTCACGCCCGTTCGCGCGGGATTTTCCATCCGCGCCAGACGGCCCAGGCCATCAGGGCAAGGGCCATGACGCGGACGAGAGTGGCCAGCGTCATATCCCAGGACAGGATGCCCCAATTGCCGAGGATATGTGTCCAGTCGTGCGCGTCTTCCGGGTTCAGTCCGCCGACCAGCGGCAAGCGCTGCGCCCTTGCGTCGGCCATGTAGCGGGCCACGTTCAGCAGGTTTTCGGCGAACCAGATGGTGCAGAAATACTGGCCGCTGCGTTTTCCCTGCCGGCGCATCTCGAAGGCACATGCGGTCGGGATGAGCAGTTGCATCAGGGTGCCGCCATAAACGGCAAGCCGCCCGGAAAGCAGCCCGAACAGGGGATGGCCCGCCTCGTGAAAGGCCAGGTTCGCGGAATCGAGGATCGGCACCCATCCCCACAGCGCATGGCAGAGGAGCAGCAGACCGGCCCACAGGGCGAGGGCGATGGCTAGCATCCGGGACGTTCCCGCATCATTCGGATTTCTGCGCCGGGCACGGGACAAATCCTTTGTGATCCTCTGGCTACGGAAGCGTCCGATGGTACGTCCGGGCGCTTCACGGATCAATCGCGGCGCCTCGTCGCGGCACCTTGTCATTTCACTTTGCAGCAGGCCTTTCCGTGACGTGCCTGCGGCCGATTTCCGCCCTGCGCCTTCGGCCTCTCCGGGGGATGGCATAATCCCCCCCGATGCTCGCCTACATCGTCCGCCGCCTGCTCTACGCGATCCCGATCCTGATCGGGGTGAACCTGCTCACCTTCGCGCTCTTCTTCGTCGTGAACACGCCGGACGACATGGCGCGCATGCAGCTCGGCGTGAAGCGGGTGACGCCGGAGGCGATCGAGAAGTGGAAAGAGGAGCGAGGCTACGACAAGCCGCTGTTCGTGAACGCCGCCGCCGGCGGCCTCGGCGTCGTCACCGAGACCATCTTCTTCGAGAAGTCGGCGCGCATGTTCGCCGGCGACTTCGGCCGCGCCGAGGACGGCCGCGACATCGCGCGCGAGATCCGCACGCGCATGGTGCCGTCGCTGGCCATCGCGCTGCCGACCTTCATCCTCGGCCTCTTCGTCACCGTCAGCTTCGCGCTGCTGCTCGCCTTCTTCCGCGCGACGCCGCTCGATTTCTGGGGCGTCGTGCTGTGCGTGGCGATGATGTCGATCTCCGGCCTCTTCTACATCATCGGCGGCCAGTACCTGTTCTCGAAGATCTTCCGGCTGGTGCCGATCTCGGGCTTCGGCGAGGGGCTCGACGCGCTGCGCTTCCTGGTGCTGCCGGTGCTGATCGGCGTCGTCTCCGGCATCGGCTCGTCGACGCGCTGGTACCGCACCATCTTCCTCGAAGAGATCAACAAGGACTACGTGCGCACGGCCCGCGCCAAGGGGCTCGCCGAAACGGCGGTGCTGTTCGGGCATGTGCTCCGGAACGCGCTGATCCCGATCCTGACCGGCGTCGTCGTCGTCATCCCGCTGCTGTTCATGGGCTCGCTGCTCACCGAATCCTTCTTCGGCATCCCCGGCCTCGGCAGCTACACCATCGACGCGATCAACGCGCAGGACTTCGCCGTCGTACGGGCGATGGTCTTCATCGGTTCGGTGCTCTACATCGTCGGCCTGATCCTGACCGACATCTCCTACACGCTGGTCGATCCGCGCATCCGCTTCCAATGACGACCTTCCCCCCGTCCCCCTTCCCGAGGAAGGGGATAACCACGGCTCAGCCGCTGACGCGGCTTCCGGGCCTGGTCTCGCCGCCTTCTTGGGGCGGCCCGGCGGAGGCGGCATGACCATCCAGCCCGTCCTCCTCTGGTCCGACCTCTTCATCTGGCTGCTCGTCGCCGTCGGCGCCGCCGGCGCCTGGTGGTCGGCGCGGCAGCCGCTGCTGGCGGCGGCCTGGGCGCGCGTCGGGCGCAGCCGGCCGGGGATGGCGGCGGCGACGCTGCTGGCGGTGTTCGCACTGATCGGCCTGCTCGATTCGCTGCACTACCGGCCGCAGCTGCCGGCAAAGGATGGGGAGAAGGTCGCCCATACGAAGGCCTATTCGATCGAGGTGCTGTCGGCGCTCGACGCGCTGCTGACGCCCTTGCGCACGCGCGTCGAGAAAACCTATTCGGCGCCGCTGGCGACGCGCGCCTACGCCAAGGAAATGCTGGAGATCCGCCAGCCCGACGGCAGTGTCGTCAAGCAACGCGACTACCCGCGCCTGCGGCACGGTGGTGCCGCGCTTGGCGACAACGAGGAGCGGGCCGGCGCCGACATCGCCGGCCGCGCGCTGCGGGCGCTGGCGGTCGCCGCGCTCGTCTGGCTGATGCTGTGCGCGCTGGTCGTCCGGCGCATCGCCGGCAGCGAGGCGGTTGGGGAAACGACCGGAAAGCCGCTTTCCTTCGGCGCCGCCTGGCGCCGGTTGTGGCGCGGCGACACGGCCTTCGCCTGGAACGCGGTGCTGGTCACGCTCGGCCTCATCCTCGCCTTCGCCTTTGTGCTCGCCGGACTGGCCGCCGAGTACCACGTCTTCGGCACCGACAAGGTCGGCCAGGACGTGCTCTACCAGGTGCTGAAGAGCGTGCGCACGGCGCTCGTCATCGGTCTGGTGACGACGCTGGTGACGCTGCCGCTGGCCGTCTTCCTCGGCATCGTCGCCGGCTACTTCCGCGGCTGGATCGACGACCTGATCCAGTACCTCTACACGACGCTCAATTCGATCCCCGGCGTGCTGCTGATCGCCGCCGCCGTGCTCATGATGCAGGTGGTGATCGACACCCACCCGCAGTGGTTCGCCACCGCCGCCGAGCGCGCCGACCTGCGCCTGCTGGCGCTGTGCTTCATCCTCGGCCTGACCAGCTGGACGGGGCTGGCGCGGCTCTTGCGCGGCGAGGCGCTGAAACTGCGCGAGCTGGAGTACGTGCAGGCGGCGCAGGCCTTCGGCGTCTCCGACCTGCGCATCCTCGGTCGCCACCTGCTGCCGAACCTGATGCACATCGTCATCATCGCGCTGGTGATGGACTTCTCCGGGCTGGTGCTGGCCGAGGCGGTGCTCTCCTACGTCGGCATCGGCGTCGACCCGACGATGATCAGCTTCGGCACGATGATCAACAACGCGCGCATGGAGCTCGGCCGCGAGCCGGTCGTCTGGTGGTCGCTGACCGCCGCCTTCACCTTCATGTTCGTGCTCGTGCTTGCCGCCAACCTGCTCGCCGACGCGGTGCGCGACGCTTTCGACCCGAGGATGGCGCGATGAGCGACAGGCGCGACCTTGACGTCAGTCTGAATCCGGCCCCGCTGCTCGAAGTCGGCGACCTGTCGCTCGGCTTCACCGCCGGCGGCCGTACGCTGGCTGCCGTCTCCGGCCTGTCGTTCTCGGTCGCCGCCGGCGAGACCTACGCGCTGCTCGGCGAATCGGGCTGCGGCAAATCGGCCAGCGCGCTGGCATTGATGCGCCTCCTGCCCGCCGCCGGCCGCATCCTCGGCGGCGCCGTGCGCTTCGAGGGGCGCGACCTGTTTGCGCTGCCGGAAACCGAGATGCGCGGCGTGCGCGGCGGCGGCATGGCGATGATCTTCCAGGAGCCGGCGACCAGCCTCAACCCGGTGCTCACCGTCGGCCGCCAGATCGGCGAGGTGCTCGCCCGCCATGCCGGGCTGACGGGCGATGCGGCGCGGGAGCGGGCGGCGAAGCTGCTCGCCGCCGTCGGCATCGCCGACCCGGCGCGGCGGCTCAACGAATACCCGTTCCAGCTCTCCGGCGGCATGAAACAGCGGGTGATGATCGCCGTTGCGCTCGCCGGCAATCCACGCCTGCTCGTCGCCGACGAGCCGACGACGGCGCTCGACGTCACCATCCAGGCGCAGATCCTCGACCTGCTGCAGGACCTGCAGGTCGAGCGCGAGATGGGCAT
Source organism: Azospira sp. (assembly GCA_034002385.1). Classification (GTDB taxonomy): domain Bacteria; phylum Pseudomonadota; class Gammaproteobacteria; order Burkholderiales; family Rhodocyclaceae; genus Proximibacter. The sequence continues at coordinate 4,950 of JAVFAT010000033.1, forward strand.
GCTGCTGATCACGCACGACCTCGGCGTCGTCGCCCGCATGGCGCACCGCGTCGGCGTCATGTACGCCGGCGAACTGGTCGAGGAGGCCGCGGCGGCCGACTTCTTCGCCACGCCGCGCCATCCCTACACCGAGGCGCTGTTCGCCGCCTTGCCGGATATGTCGCGGCGCGGCGCCCGGCTGGCGACGATCCCCGGCCAGGTGCCGACGCTCGCCGCGATGCCCGCCGGCTGCCGCTTCGCGCCGCGCTGCCCGCACGCCTGGGAGCGCTGTCGCGGCGAGTCGCCGGGCTGGTCGACGGCCGGCGAGGGCCATCGCGTGCGCTGTCACTGGGTCGAGGAAGGGCTGGTGCGCGGCGATGACCCGTCGACGGCGAGTGCGCCGCCGAGGATCAACGATGCTGCGTCGATAGCACCGTCAGCGTGCCCGGAGGGCGCAGGCGGGGTTTCGTCGAATATTTTTCCGGAAAGCCCGCCGGCCGGGCCGCTTCCCGGCATTTTGCCGACATCCGCTGCGCTGACCGCAGACGGGCAGTTGCCGGCATCGCTGCTGCGGGTCGCCGACCTGAAAGTCCATTTTCCGATCCGCCGCGGCATCCTGCAGCGCACCGTCGGCCACGTGCGCGCGGTCGATGGTGTCTCGCTCAGCCTGACCGCCGGCCGCACGCTGGCGCTGGTCGGCGAATCCGGCTGCGGCAAGACGACGGTGGGCAAGGCGGTGCTGCAGCTGCTGGCGCCGACCGCCGGCAGCGTGCGCCTCGACGGCCGCGAGATCGCCGGCCTGTCGCGGCGCGAGCTGCGCCCCCTCAGGCGGCGCATGCAGATGGTCTTCCAGGACCCGTTCGCCTCGCTGAACCCGCGCCTCACCGTCGGCGAGATCATCGTCGAGGGCATGCAGGCGCTGCTCGGCGAAACACGGAAATCGGCGGCGGAAATGCAGGCGGCGATCGCCGCGCTGCTGGCGCAGGTCGGGCTCGACGCCGGCGCCGTCGACCGCTACCCGCACGAGTTTTCCGGCGGCCAGCGCCAGCGCATCGCCATCGCCCGCACGCTGGCGGTGCAGCCGGAACTGCTGATCTGCGACGAGCCGACTTCGGCGCTCGACGTTTCGGTACAGGCGCAGATCCTCAACCTGCTCGGCGAGCTGCAGGCTTCGCTCGGGCTGGCCTACCTGTTCATCACGCACAACTTCGCCGTTGTCGAGCATCTGGCGCACGAGGTGGCGGTGATGTACCTCGGCCGCATCGTCGAGCGCGGCACGGTCGAGGAAGTGCTGCGCCAGCCGCAGCATCCCTACACCAGGGCACTGCTCTCGGCGGTACCGGCGCCGAAGCCGGCGTCCGGCACCGGCGGCAGCATCATCCGCCTGCCCGGCGAAACACCGTCGCCGGCGAACCCGCCGGCCGGTTGCCATTTCCACCCGCGCTGCGCCTTCGCCACTGACGAATGCCGCGAGCGCTATCCGGACGAGCGCGAACTTTCATCGACGCGCGTCGTCCGCTGCCATCTCGTTCGTTGAATCCTGCGTCCGGCGTCGTTCCCGGCGCGGCGGCCTTCAATCCTTGCGGGCGAGGCGGATGGTGAGTTGCTGGCCGGGCCGCAGCGACTTCGACGCGGCACCGTTCCAGCGCAGCAGATCGTCCTGCGCGACCTGAAAGCGGCGGGCGATGGAGGAGAGCGTGTCGCCACGATTGACGGTGTAGCGCGTCACCTGCGGCGAACGGGCGGATTTCGTCGCCGCTGCTGCCCGGGCGACGGGCCGCGCAGCCGGTGTCGCGGCTTTTGCCGCCGGTGCTGGTGTTGCCGTCGATGTGTTCAGCGCGAGGCGACGGCCAGCGATCAGCCGGTCGCTTTTCAGGCCGTTGATGCGCCGTAGTTCGGCGACGCTGACGCCGGTACGCTGGGCAATGGCCAGCAGCGTGTCGCCCCGGCGCACGATCAGCCACCCCGCCTTCACCTCCGGCAGCGGGTTGGCCGAGGGCAGGCGCGGCAGCGCCGCCATGTCGATGCGCTCGCCGTTGCCGGCGGGCACCAGCAGGGTCTGCCCCGGTGTGACGCGCAGCCGGCCACCGAAGCCGTTGACGCGCTTCAGATCGGCGAGCGTGATGCCGAAGCGCGGCGCCAGCTTTTCGAGCTTGTCGCCGCGCTTGAACGTGTAGGTCTGCCACTTGGACAGCGGCCTGTCTTCTTCCTGATGGCTGTCGAGGTTGCTCTGGAAGGTTTCCAGCTTTTCCGTCGGGATCACCAGCGTCGCGTTCGACTGGATCACCGGCCGGTTGTGTGCCGGGTTGAGGGCGATGAATTCGTCGACCGGCATTTCGGCCAGACGGGCGGCGAGCTTGATGTCGATGTCGGCTTTCGGTGCGATGGTGGCGAAGTAGGGCTGGTTGGGCACCGGCGGCAATTCGAGCTGGGCCAGCAGCTGCGGGCTGGAAAAGATGTTCTTCAGCGCCTGCAGCTTGGGCACGTAGTTGCGCGTCTCGGCCGGCATGGCCAGGCTCAGGTATTCGGTTGGCAGCCCTTTCTCGTCGTTCCTGCGAATCGCCCGGCCGACGGCGCCTTCGCCCCAGTTGTAGGAAGCCAGCGCGAGAAACCAGTCACCGTGCATTTCGTAGATGGTCTGCAGGTAGTCGAGCGCGGCCGAGGTGGCAGCGACGATGTCGCGTCGCTCGTCTACCCACCAGTCCTGCTTCAGGTTGAAGTTCCTGCCCGTGCTCGGGATGAATTGCCAGAGGCCGGAGGCGTGTGCGCGCGAATAGGCCATCGGGTTGTAGGCGCTCTCGACCATCGGCAGCAGCGCCAGCTCGGTCGGCATCCCGCGCGCTTCGAGTTCCTCGACGATGTGGTGCAGGTAGCGGGCGCTGCGCTCGACCATGCGTCGCAGGTAGTCCGGCCGGTTCAGGTACCACTGCTGCTGCGCCAGTACCAGGTCGTCGTTGAGATTCGGCATGGCGAAGCCGTTGCGGATGCGCACGAAGAGGTCATCCGGCGTCGCCGTCAGGTCGATGATGTGCGGCGGCGTGGGCGGCGGATCGATCTCGGTGGTCGGCAGGAAATGCGGGTCGGCGTCGGCGGGTGGGGCGTCCGTGCTGGCGGTAGCGACGAATGAAGCGGCGGGGGGTGTTGCGATGTTCGTGGAATTGCCGGAATCCGTGGCCAGCGTGGCGTGGGAAAAGAGGGCAAGGAAGAGTGCGGGCAGCAGGGAACGGGTGCTTCTGAACGTCATTCGGTTTCCTCGTACTGTCCTTTGGCGGACAGCTTGCAGGTGGCGAACGGCTGGCGGTTCAGCCTGCGAAATCGGGCGATTATAACGTAGCTGGCGCACCCTTCCCTTGAAGGTTGCCGTATGCAGCAGAGCAGTCGCTTCGGCGCATCATCCCGCCGGGCGAGGCAGCGTGATGCGCGCTTCCAGCCCGCCAACCGGGGCGTTGGCCAGCGTCAGCGTGCCGCCCTGGGCAGCGACGAGATTGGCGGCGATGGCCAGGCCAAGGCCGGTGCCGCCGCTTTCGCGCGAGCGCGAGGCTTCCAGGCGGACGAAGGGTTGCAGCACTTCGTCGAGCCTGTCGGCCGGGATGCCCGGGCCGCGGTCGAGGATGCGGACGATGATCTTGTCTTTCGCCGTTTCCAGCCGGATGTCGGCCTCGCTGCCGTACTTGAGCGCATTGTCGACGAGATTTTCGATGGCGCGTCGCAGGCCATTGGGCTGGCCGTCGGCGAGGATGCCGGTCGGCCCGGCGTAGCGCACCGGTTGGCCGGCGTCGGCCGCGTCGTCGGCGATGGAGGCGAGCAGGGCGCCGATGTCCATGCGCACCGGGGCTTCCGTCGAAGTCATGCTGCGCGCCAGGTCGAGTCCTTCGTCGACGAGGCGCTGCATGGCGTCGAGATCGCCGCCGAGCTTCTCGGAAAGGGCGGTGTCGGTGCAGGCTTCGAGACGCAGGCGCATCCGTGTCAGCGGCGTCTTCAGGTCGTGCGTCACCGCCGCGAGAATCTGCGTGCGCTCGGCCATCGCTTCGCGCACGCGCTCCTGCATGACGTTGAAAGCCTGTGCCGCCTGCCGCACTTCGGCCGGGCCGTCGGTGTCGAGCGCGGGCTGGCGGATGTCGCGGCCGAAGGCTTCGGCGGCGGTGGTCATGCGTCGCAGCGGGCGCAGCGCAAGGCGCACGGCGAAGCCGCTGAGCAAGGCGATGAGGGCGACGAAGATCGCCAGGTTGAGCGGGAAGCGCCATTGCTCAATGGGGTGCGGTATCCGCCGCTGCACCTGGTGCACGATGCAGAATTCGCTGCCGTCGGCGAAGGTGCCGCGCACGGCGAGCATCAGCGCCCCCGGCGGCGAGCTGCGCTCCACCCGCTTCGAGACGCGCACGGCGCCGTCGATCCGCACCTTGTCCGATACCCCCTGCGCCAGTTCGCGGGCGAGCATCGGCACCGGGCGGCCGGTGCAGGTAGCCGTCGGCGCCAGCCGCCATTCGTCGTGGCTCAACTCGTCGAGTGCCTGCTGTCGCTCCTCGGCCGGAAGCATGGACAGCAGGTTGAGCAGGTCGGAGACGCGCTGCGCCGTTTCGCGCGCGTGGAAATGTGCGATCACCTCGCGCCGGTCGCGCTGCGCCAGGCTGAAGGTGAGAGCCGCCGCGAGCAGGATGCCGATCAGCAGCACGAGGAAGATGCGCATCGCCAGCGAAGCCGGCAGCCAGCGCAGGAAGCGATGCGTTGCCGGCATCAGGCGGCTTCCACCGGCGTCGCCAGCACGTAGCCTTCGTTGCGCACGGTCTTGATGAGTGTCGGCGCACGCGCGTCGTCGCCGAGCTTCTGGCGCAGGCGGCTGATCTGCAGGTCGATGGAGCGGTCGAAGGGATCGGCGTCGCGGCCCTTGGTCATGTCCATCAGCTGGTCGCGGCTGAGGATGCGCTGCGGGTGCTGGAGGAAGATCGTCAGCAGCCGGTATTCGGCGCCTGAGAGCGGCACGACGACGGCCTGCGGCGAGGTGAGCTGGCGCATGCCGTCGTCCAGCGTCCAGCCGGCGAAGCGGTAGCGCGGCGCCTGGCTGCCCGTGCGGCCGGGCAGGGCGTGTGTGCGGCGCAGGATGTTGCGGATGCGGGCGAGCAGTTCGCGCGGTTCGAAGGGTTTGGGCAGGTAGTCGTCGGCGCCCATTTCGAGGCCGATGACGCGGTCTATCGCTTCCCCGCGCGCGGTCAGCATCAGGATTGGCATCTGCGCCAGCGCCGGCGTCGCGCGCAGCGTGCGGCACAGGGTGAGGCCATCTTCGCCGGGCAGCATGAGATCCAGGACGATCAGGTCGATGTGCGTGCCGTCGAGTATCTCGCGCATCTGCCGGCCGTCGGCGGCAAGGCTCAGGCAAAAGCCGTTGCTGCTCAGGTAATCGCCGACCAGTTGCCGGATTTCGCGGTCATCGTCGACGACGAGGATGTGCGTCTTGGTTTCCATGACCGCCATTCTCCGTGCCGGCGGGCACCATGTCACCGTATGGCGGGTGGCGGATTTGTATCGCTCTGTATCGCGGACGGCGATCGATACGCTTCGTTACGAAGCGGCACCCTTGCCGACACAGCACGGATACATGGGCGGCGTTCAATGGGCGACGTGGACGATGCAACAAACCGATACCACGACATTTTTCGTTTCGATGAAGGAGAAGAGCCATGAAAAGAAATACGCGCATGATCGTTACCGCCCTCACCATCCTCGGCCTGTCGGCCGGCGGCTTTGCCCATGCGGCGCGTGGTGACGGCACCTGCGATGGGCCGTACGCGATGTCCGGCAAGCACGGCGAATACATCGGCAAGCGCCTCGACCGCCTGCACGCCGACCTCAAGCTGACGCCGGAACAGGATGCCGCCTGGCAGAGCTGGCGCAGCGAGACCAGGGAAAGCATGGCGAAGCTGGGCAAGCAGCGCCCCGACTTCAAGGCGCTGGCGCAGCTGCCGGCACCGGAGCGCATGGCGAAGATGCTGGAGATGAAGAAGGAGCAGCACAAGAAAATGGAAGACAGCCTTGCCTCGCTGCGCGCCTTCTACGCGAAGCTGACGCCCGAGCAGCAGAAGACCTTCGACGCCTTCAATCCTTTCAGCGACTCGCGCCGTGACGGCTCGCGTCGTGGCGAGGGGAAAGGTTCCGGAGGCAAGTAAGCCTGACATTCCGTGCATTCCGTGTGGGCTGCCCGGCTGATGCAGCAGGCGGTAGCGCAAGAATGGAAGCACGAACGAAAAACGCCCGGCGGATATGCCGGGCGTTTTCGTTTTCTGGCGGAGTGGACGGAATTCGGGATCGCTATTATTGCTGGCCCCCAGGCCAATGATTCCCGCATCTACTGCGATTCTGCCGCGGTTCTCTTTGCCGGGCTGCCTCCGTACAATGGAGACGTGCGGAGCGGGAAATTCTGGGGGGTATCGAATCGCAGCCATCCCGGTCTCCGTCGCCGCAGTGCAACCCAACCCCGAAACCTAGTGGAGTCATCATGTTTCCCGAATACCGCGACCTGATCACCAAGCTCAAGACCACAGACCGCCACTTCCTCAACATTTTCGACAAGCACAACGCTCTCGACCAGAAAATAAAGAACATGGAAGCCCATATCGAACCGGGTACCCATGAAGAGATCGAGACGTTGAAGAAGGAAAAACTCTCGCTGAAGGACCAGCTCTACACCATCCTCCGCAACGCCAGCGCCGCCTGAGCGGAGCCGCAGGCTCTGCGAGGAAGTGCCCTTGGGGTGCGCCTGAGCGGAGCCACAGGCTCTGCGAGGAAGTGCCCTTGGGGTGCGCCTGAGCGGAGCCGCAGGCTCTGCGAAGAAATACCCTTGGGGTGCGCCAGCGGAGCGGCAAGCTCCGCCTCAAAGTGCACTCGGGCGTGTCCATCCAGACCCTTGCCTTGTGTAACACCTTTGTGTAGCACTTTCAAAACAAAACGCCTTGCAGTGTCGTGGAACCCACGATTCTGCAAGGCGTTAATGTTTTTTGGCGGAGTGGACGGGAAACCGCGTTAGAGCCTAAAATTCATTAAAAATCAAACTGTTATCGAAGATGCGCAACGGCGGTTTTGTACCCTCTTCGTGCCCCCTCAATAACCGATGCGAAATCTACCACTGTCTGCCTGTTTCCGGAAGTGTCGCACTCCCTAGCAGCCTATGAAGCCCTAACCGCGTCTTCCGAAGAGCTATTGTCAAATCTGGTGTTCAAGACGTTGATCAAGCGGCGTCCTGATCGGCTGTGTTCACCTCGATTCCATCTTTAAATCTGACCCCGGTAATCACCTTGGCCAGATAACTGAAGCCGCGCTG
>JAVFAT010000034.1:0-11925 GCA_034002385.1 Azospira sp.
TCGAAGATGCGGTGCGTGTAGTCCCAGTACTCGGGCAGCGACTCGCCCTTGACGGCGAAGACCGGGATGCCGGCCGCGGCGATGGCGGCGGCGGCGTGGTCCTGCGTCGAGAAGATGTTGCACGAGGCCCAGCGGACTTCGGCGCCGAGCGCGGTCAGCGTCTCGATCAGCACGGCGGTCTGGATGGTCATGTGCAGCGAGCCGGTGATGCGCGCGCCCTTCAAGGGCTGGCTCTTGGCGAATTCCTCGCGGATCGCCATGAGGCCCGGCATTTCGGTCTCGGCGATCTTGATTTCCTTGCGGCCCCAATCGGCCAGCTTGATGTCGGCAATGACGTAATCAGCCACAGTAAGCTCCTTCGATAACTGTAGCCAGGGAGGGGTGGCGTGATGCGTGCGGCTCACTTCGCCCCCTGCGCCCGGCAGGGTTGGTCAGTGAGCGCCGTTTTGAACCGAGCCTGGGGGTGGCGGATGAGCCAGCCCGTGCAGCGCTCCTCGGTGGGCGGCGATTATACCGCAGCGGCGTTCGGCCGGTGCGCGCCGCGAGAGCGGCGTTCGCCTCGCGTTGCCCGCCCTTCCTTCGACGCGGCCGTGCTGTGCCTTCAGCCGGCGCGTGAAGAGGGTGGAAGAAGGCGCGATTCAGGGTGGCGGCGCGCCGCGTTCGTTACTGCTCTCGTAGTCCTGCGAGCATACGCGGTTGCGGCCGCCGTTCTTGGCCGCGTAAAGCGCCGCATCGGCACGCATCAGCGCGGTGTCGGGGCCGGCGTCGCGCATGTCGAGCACGGCCACGCCGATGCTGACGGTGACGGGAATCGTCTGTCCATCATGCTCGCATGGGGTGCTGGCGACCCTTTCGCGCAGGCGTTCGGCTGTCTGCCTGGCCGCCACCATGTCGGCGCCGTGCAGCAGGATGGCGAATTCCTCGCCGCCGAGCCGCCCGCCGGTGTCGATCTTGCGCAGCACGCTGCGGATCAGGTCGGCAAAGTGGCGCAGCACGGCATCGCCGGCGGCATGGCCCCAGGTGTCGTTGACGCGCTTGAAGTGGTCCAGGTCGAGCATCAGCACGGCGGTCGGTTCGCCGTGCGCGTACTTGAGCCGTTCGAGGTCGGATTCGATGTGCCGCATGAAGCTGCGGCGATTGAAGAGGCCGGTGAGGAAATCGGTGCTCGCCATCTCGACCAGTTCTGCCTCCAGCCGCCGGGTTTCGGCGAAATCCCAGGCCAGGTCGGCGATCAGGGCGACCGTTTGCAGATCGTCCTCGGTATAGGGCGTGGCCTTGTTGCCGACGCCGAGCACGGCAACGATCAGCCCCTTGCGGAACACCGGCACGACCATCTCGCGGACCAGTTCGGCGTGGCCCGGCGGCAGCCCGCGCCGGCCGGGCGTCGTGGCGTAGTCGTTATGGATCACCGGTCGGCGTTCGCGCACCGCGTCGACCCAGATGCCGGCCTCGTTGACGTCGTAATGGTGGCCGACCATCTCGCCCTCGACCTTGCAGTATTCGCGCGCGGTTCGCGTCGACCAGGCTTGCAGGACGAGCGTCTTCTGGTCGGCGGAAAGGAAGTGGTAGAAGCCGATGCTGCTCTCGGTCAGCGCGCAGGTTTCGTCGAGCGTGGCCACCAGCAGTTCGTTCATCGAATGCTCGGCGGCGAATTCCATCAGGCGCAGGCGCGCGGCGCGGATGTCGCGGGCGCGCTTCCGTTCACTGATGTCCTCGCCTTCCGATTGCAGATGGGTCATGCGGCCGCTGGCGTCGAAGAAGGCGCGATCCGTCCATTGCGTCCAGTGCGTCTGCCCGTCCTTGCCGAGAATGCGGTGCTGACCATGCGCGGAAACCGGCTGCTCCGGCGTCAGCTTGTCGAGGCGGGCGCGCACCGTGACCCGCTCTTCATCGTCGGGGATGAAGTCGAGCCAGCGTTGGCCCTGCAACTCGGCCGGCGTGCTCTCGAAGTAGCGGGCATAGGCGGTATTGACGAAGGTGATGGTGCTGTCCGGCAGGTAGCGCACGACCATCATCGGCGTGTTCTCGACCAGCTCGTGATAAAGCGCCTCCTGCCGGGCGAGCGCCTCGCCCGCCTCCTGCCGGCGGCGGCCGGCGCGGAATTGCTGATGCGTGGCGTAGACCGAGGCGAGCAGGAAGAGCAGCGCCAGCGCCGCCATCCGCCAGGCGTCGGCGCGCCAGGGCGCGAGGTAATCGGTGGCGGCAAGCATCACCGAGACGTGGAGCGGATGGTCGTCGAGTTTGCGTACGGTGATGGTGCGCGGCCGGTCGATCGAGCCGTGGCGGGTGAAGAAGGTGCCCTCTTGCCGGCCGCTGGCTGCCACCGCCCGATATTCCGGCCCGGGCTGGTTTTCGCCGGGGCGGAGTCCGGGGGCGCTGGGTGGCGGATGGCGGATGATCACGCCGAAGTCGCGGTCGCGCAGCGTTACGGCGCCGTTGGCGCCGAGGTCGAGCGCGGCAAACTGACGGGTCAGGGTGTCGAGGTCGAGTGCGGCGAAGATCATGCCGTCGAAACCGCCGCCGGTGCGATCGATGCGGCGAGCGAGCACGATCACCGATTTGTTGTTCACGCGGCTCGTCTGCGGTGGCGAAATCGCCAGTTCCAGCGTGGGGTCGTCGCGCAGCGCAATGAAATGCGGGCGGTCGGAAAGGTCGACGCCCACCGCCGGATCGACGTCGCTGCCGAAAATCAGCCGTCCGTCGGCATCGGTCAGACGGATCGCATCCACCTCGGGCAGGCGGACGCGCACATTCTCGATGTGCGCCTGCATCAGCGAGGGATCGCGCGCATGGGCCTCGCGGTGCAGCGCATGAATGTCGAGCAGCGCGCGCAGGGCGATGTCGGCGCGGTCGAGGGCGTGCGCCAGATTGCTTTCGGTGATGCGCGCCAGATTGCGCGTCGTCACCTCGGCCCGCTCCTGGTACAGGCGGCGGCCGTCCAGGAGCGACACCAGCGCCATTCCCGCCACGAACAGGTTGATGAGGATGACAAGGCAGAGCGGGCGGCACCAGTGGGGCCAGCCTTGCTTTGCGGGCGGTGCGGATTCAGGCGGCAAGGCGGGGTGCCCCGGAGCGCGGCGGGTGTCTTTTCACGCGTGTGCCTGTTTCTTTTTCTCCTGCCGGACGAGGTGATGCCGCTTGCCGTCGAGAAGAAACGCTGGTGTTGCCATCCGCGACCACGACGGCCCCCCGCGAAAACCGCGCCAGTCGAAGCCTCGGCCCGCGCTCAGCGGAAGACGACGGTCTTGTTGCCATGCACCAGCACCCGGTCTTCCAGGTGGTAACGCAGCCCGCGCGCGAGCACGGTCTTCTCGATGTCCTTGCCGTAGCGGACCATGTCCTCGATGGAATCGGAATGGTCGATGCGGATCACGTCCTGCTCGATGATCGGCCCCTGGTCGAGCGCCTCGGTGACGTAGTGGCAGGTGGCGCCGATCAGCTTGACGCCGCGCTCGTAGGCCTGGTGGTAGGGCCGGGCGCCGACGAACGAAGGCAGGAAGGAGTGGTGGATGTTGATGATGCGCCCCGGGTAGGCGGCGCAGAGGTCCGGCGACAGGATCTGCATGTAGCGCGCGAGCACCATGCAGTCGCCGCGCACGTCCTCGAAGATGCGCTGCACTTCGGCGTAGGCCGCCTGCTTGTTGTCCGGCGTCACCGGCACATGGTGGAAGGGGATGCCGTGCCACTCGACGAAACCGCGGAAGGTGTCGTGGTTGGAGACGACGCACGGAATCTCGATGTCCAGCTCCTTCGCCTGCCAGCGCGCGAGCAGGTCGTAGAGGCAGTGTTCCTGCTTCGAGACGAGGACGACGAGGCGTTTCTTGACCGCGCTGTCGGTGATCCGCCAGTCCATCGACAGCGGCTCGCCGACCTCGCGGCCGAAGCGTTCGCGGAACCCGGCGAGCAGGAAGGGCAGCGAGTCGGCCTTGATCTCGATGCGCATGAAGTAGCGGCCGGTGAGGTCGTCGGCGTGGAAACTCGATTCGAGGATCCAGCCGCCGTGCCCGGCGATGAAGCCGGACACGCGGGCGATGATGCCGACCTGGTCCGGGCAGGAGGCGGTCAGCGTGTAGAAGCGGGTTTTGTGCATGTTGTAGGGATGAGTAATGAGTGAGGAGTCAGGAGTGAGGAGCGGGGGGCGCAGCGGGTTTACTCCTCACTCCTCTCTCCTTCCTCCTCACTGCCGCGCGAACGCGCGGTCGATTTCCGCGCGCAGCGCGCCATAGTCGCGCACTACCGGGAACTGCGGAAATTCGCGGACGACGTTTTCCGGCGGGTGGAAGAGGATGCCGCCGTGCGCCTCGCCGAGCATCGCCGTGTCGTTGTACGAATCGCCGGCGGCGACGGTGCTGAATTTCAGTTCCTTGAAGCGCCGCACTGCTTCCTGCTTCTGGTTAGGCATTCGCAGGTGGTAATTGACCAGCATTCCGGTGGCGTCGGCTTCCAGCGAGTGGCAGAAGAGCGTCGGCCAGCCGAGCTGGCGCATCAGCGGGTGGGCGAACTCGTAGAAGGTGTCGGAGAGGATGACGACCTGATACGCCTCGCGCAGCGCGTCGAGGAATTCGCGCGCGCCCGGCATCGGTCCCATTTCGGCGATCACCTTCTGGATGTCCGGCAGGCCGAGTTTCTTCCCGCGCAGGATGTCCAGCCGGTAGGTCATCAGCTTGTCGTAGTCCGGCTCGTCGCGCGTCGTGCGCTTCAACTCGGGGATGCCGGTGCGTTCGGCGAATTCGATCCAGATTTCGGGAACGAGGACACCTTCAAGGTCAAGACAGACGATTTTCACCGGATTCTCCCTGGCAGTTTGCGCGGCACCCCCGTGCCGGCGCGGCAAAAGCGCGGATTCTATCACCGCCCCCGGTCTTTCCGGGCCGGAGGCCGCTTCGCTGGCCCCTGTCCGCCAGGCGGCTAGCGGGTGACGAAGGTCGGCTTGAAGCCGTGCTCCTGGCGGATGCGTTCGGCGATACGGTCGGCTTCGGCGCGGTCGGCGAAGGGGCCGAGGTGCAGGCGGTGGATGCCGCCAGCGGTGTTTATCCGCAGTTCGCCGCCGGCCCAGTCGAGTTCGCGGGCAAGTCGCGCGCGCATGTTTTCGGCATTGTCGGCGTTGGCGAAGGCGCCGAGCTGGAGCAGCACGCTGCCGGCCGGCAGGGCGGCGCCGAGACCGACGGACGCCGCTGTCTGCGCCGGCCGTTCCTCGGCCGCCAGGCGGGCGGCGAGGGCGGTGTCTTCGTCGCGCTGTGCGCGGCTGGTGCTCGGCGCCACCTGCGCGTAGGCGGTGCCGGTGGCGCCGGGCAGGATGGTCTCGACCTCGACCCGCGCGCTGCCGGCGCGAATGTAGTCGAGCCGGTGCGCGGCGGCGTAGGAGAGATCGATGATGCGGTCGGCGTGGAAGGGGCCGCGATCGTTTACGCGGACGACCACCGAGCGCCCGTTGGCCAGGTTGGTGACGCGAACGTAGGAGGGAATCGCCAGCGTCGGGTGCGCGGCGGTCATGGCGAACATGTCGTAGGTTTCGCCGATGGAGGTTTTCTGGCCGTGGAATTTCTTGCCGTACCAGCTGCCGATGCCGCGCGCCTTGTACGGCTTGATCGTGGTATTCGGCACGTATTCCTTGCCGAAGACGACGTAGGGACGGTTGGCGAAGCGGTGCAGCGGTTCGGCGCGCGGCACGGCGTCGGGCACTTCGTCGAGTCCGTCGGGCAGCACGTCGGCCGGGCCGTCGTCCTTGTAGTAACCGCCGCCGCGCTTTGGCGCGGCCGACGGCTGCCGGCCCGCCGACGGTGCGCCGGTAGCCGTTTCATCGGCCGGTTTCGGCGTGCTGCCGCAGGCCGACAGCAGCAGCGCGGCACACAGCAGCGCGGCACACGGCGGCACGAAGCGCCGCCCCTCCCGACTCCTCACTCCTCTCTCCTCACTGCCCGTCATTTCTTCACCAGCATCCGGTGCGTCTGGATGCTCATCAGGATACCAAGACCGATGCACAGCGTGACCAGCGCGGTGCCGCCATAGCTCATGAACGGCAGCGGCACGCCAACCACCGGCAACATGCCGGTGACCATGCCGATGTTGATGAACGCGTAGGTGAACAGGCTGAGGGTGATCGAGCCGGCGAGCAGGCGGGCGAAGAGCGTCGAGGCGTTCAGCGCGATCATCATGCCGCGCCCGATCAGCAGCAGGTAGAGGATGAGCAGCACGAGGTTGCCGAGCAACCCCCACTCTTCGGCGAAGACGGCGAAGATGAAGTCGGTGTGCTTTTCCGGGATGAATTCGAGGTGTGTCTGCGAACCCTGCAACCAGCCCTTGCCGGAGGTGCCGCCGGAGCCGATGGCGATGGTCGACTGGATGATGTGGTAGCCGGCGCCGAGTGGATCGGAGGTGGGGTCGAGCAGGGTCATGATGCGCCGGCGCTGGTAGTCGTGCAGCATGTGCCAGAGGAAGGGGGCGGCGGCGAGGCCGGCGACGAGGAGGCCGATCATGACCTTCCAGCGCAGGCCGGCGAAGAAGAGCACGTAGAAGCCGGCGGCGCCGATCAGGATGGCGGTGCCGAGGTCGGGTTGCTTGGCAACGAGCAGGAAGGGCACGCCGAGCAGCAGCGTGGCGATGAGATAGTGGCGTGACTTCAGCTCCGCCTCGTGGCGCTGGAAATACCAGGCGAGCATCAGCGGCACGGCGAGCTTCATCAGTTCGGAGGGCTGGATGCGGGTGATGCCGACGTGCAGCCAGCGCTGCGCGCCATTGACGACGATGCCGAACATCAGCACGAGGACGAGCAGGGTCAGCCCGAGCGCGTAGAGCGGCACGGCAAGGCGCATCAGTTTCTGCGGCGGAATCTGGGCAACCCCCCACATCAGGCTGAGGGCGACGGCCATGTTCATGAGCTGGTTGAAGATGCGGTTCTCGCTGTCGTAGGTCGCCGAGAAGATCGTTGCCAGGCCGACGCCCATGAGCACGAGGGTGATCGTCAAAAGGGGCGGGTCGAGACGGTCGACGAGCGCGCGCCAGAGACGGCGGGGGATTTCCTGCCAGAAGATCATTGTCCGTTCTCCCCGGTCGCGGCGTCGGCCTCACCGGCTTCGTCCGCCGCTGCTTCCGCCTTTGCCTGATCCGCCTCTGCGGTGCTTTCAGGCCGCTTGCCGAGCAGGTAGTAGTCGAACACCTGGCGCGCGATCGGCGCCGCCGACTGGCCGCCGAAGCCGGCGTTCTCGACCAGCACGGCGAGCGCGATCTTCGGTTCGTCGGCCGGTGCGTAGGCGATGTACAGCGCGTGATCGCGGCGTCTTTCCTCGATCTTGCCGGCCACGTATTTCTCGCCGCGCAGGCTGAACACCTGCGCCGTGCCGGTCTTGCCGGCGGCCTCGTAGCTGGCGCCGGCAAAGGCACGGGCGCCGGTGCCTTCCTTGTTCACGTCGACCAGGGCGCGCTTGATGACTTCGATGTTCTGCTGCTTGAACGGCAGGCGGCGCAACGGCTCCGGTTCGATCAGCCGCTGCTCGCCGGTCTTCGGGTCGGTGATGTGCCGCACCAGGTGCGGCCGGTACATCACGCCGCCGTTGGCCAGCGTGGCGGTCGCCTGGGCGAGCTGCATCATGGTGTAGGCGTTGTAACCCTGGCCGATGCCGACCGAGATCGTCTCGCCGGCGTACCACCGCTGCTGCTCGGGTGTCTTGAAGCGGCGCCGCTTCCACTCCTGTGAGGGCAGCACGCCTTCCGACTCACCCTCGACATCGACGCCGGTGCGCTGCCCGAAACCGAGCAGGCGCATGAAGCCGGAAATGCCCTCGATGCCGAGATCGTTGGCGAGGACGTAATAGTAGGTGTTGCACGACTGTACGATGGACTTGTGCATGTCGACCTGGCCGTGCCCGCCCTTCTTGTCGTCCATGAAGACGTGGCCGCCGAAGTTGTAGAAGCCGGGATCGGAGATCGACTGCTGCGGCGTGCGCTTGCCGGTTTCCAGCGCCGCCAGCGCCATGAAGGGCTTGAAGGTGGAGCCGGGCGGATAGGCGCCGTAGATGGCGCGGTTGATCATCGGCTTGTCCGGGTCGTTGTTCAGGCGCTCCCAGTCCTCGGTGCGGATGCCGTCGACGAAGAGGTTCGGGTCGAAGGTCGGGGTGGACACCATGGCCAGGATGCCGCCGCTTTCCGGCTCGATGGCCACCAGCGCGCCGCGGCGGTCGCCGAAGGCGCGCTCGGTGACTTCCTGCAGCCCGATGTCCAGCGTCAGCGTCAGGTTGCGTCCGGATACCGGGGCCGTGCGCGACAGGATGCGCACGGCGCGGCCGCCGGCATCGACCTCGACCTCTTCGTAGCCGGCCTGGCCGTGCAGGTCGAACTCGTACTTCTGCTCCAGGCCGGTCTTGCCGAAGTGATCGGTGCCCTTGTAATTCGCTTCCTGGCCGGCGGCGGCGATGGTGTCGAGATCGCGGTCGTTTACCCGGCCGATGTAGCCGAGCGCGTGCGAGGCGGCCTCGCCCTGCGGGTATTGCCGGAACAGACGCGCCTTGACCTCGACCCCGGGGTAGCGGAAGCGGTTGGCGGCGAAGGTGGCGACTTCCTCGTCGGTCAGCCGCGTGCGGATCGGGATCGACTCGAAATTCTTCGATTCTTCCATCAGCTTCCTGAAGCGGCGCCTGTCCTTGGACTGGATTTCGATCAGGCCGGCCAGCGCATCGATGGTCGCTTCGAGGTTGCGCACGCGCGAGGGCATGATTTCCAGCGTGAAGGCCGAGTAGTTGCGTGCCAGCACGATGCCGTTGCGATCGATGATGACGCCGCGGCTCGGTGCCACCGGCACCAGCGAGATGCGGTTGCCCTCGGCGCGCGTCGTGTAGTAGTCGTGGTGCATCACCTGCAGCCAGAAGAAACGGGCAAACAGGATGGAAAAGGCAAGCAGCACGATGGCGGTGGCGAAGCCGGTGCGGAAGCGGAAGCGGGCGAAATCGCCGTCCTGCTGATGGAATGCCTCTGTCTGCCGGCGCATCATCGCTCAGCCTTGCCGTGTGCCGCGTTCAGATCGGACGATTGGCATCGTGCTCGACCGGCTGGTGCTGTGGCAGCAGCAGGATCAGCGTCAGCGGCCCCCAGAGCAACGCTGCCACCAGTGGCCAGATGAAGAAGCCGAAGCCGGGGAAATCGCCGCCGGCAAGCATCCGCCCGCCGGCCTGGATCAACGGCACGAGGAGGAGCAACGGCAGCACCTGCAGCGACTGTTGCCACAGCGGGAACCACAGCACGCGCCGCGACAGCGACGAGGCGCCATAAGCGAGCAGCACGTAGGCGAGCGCGTGCTGGCCCATCAGGCTGGCGTCGGCAACGTCCATCAGAAGGCCGAGCAGGAAGGCCCAGCCCATGCCGACCCGGCGGAATTCGCGCACGCTCCAGAAGCAGACCACCAGCGCCAGCCAGTCGGGCACGCCCGGCAGCCAGAAGGTCGGCAGCATGTTCAGCAGCAGCGCGAGCACCAGCGACAGCGCGATGAACCACGGCCGTACCGGCAGCAGGATGCGGGAGGAGGAAAAAGTGGTCTGTATCAATCGGGCTTCCCTGTCATGAACCTGGCGGCGCGCTATTCGCGCAGCAACGGCCGTGCCTTGCGCGTCTTCACCGCCTTTTCTTCCGGCGCGCCATCGACGGCATCGGCCGGATCGGGTAGCGGCGGCCGCGCCTCGCGCGGCGCGAGGATCATCACCTCGCTGAAATTCTCGACGCCGGCAAGCGGCGTGCAGACGATGCGCGCAAAGGAATAGGCGTTGTCGCGCTCGACCTTCTGCACGCGGGCGACCGGGAAGCCCGGCAGGAAAACGCCGTCCAGTCCGGAAGTGACGAGCATGTCGCCCTCCTGCACGTCGGCGTTGGCCGGCATGAAGCGCAGTTCGAGCTGGCCGTTGCCGAGGCCGAAAACGACCGAGCGCAGGCCGTTGCGGACGATCTGCACGGGTACTGCCTGATCCTTGCCGGTAATCAGCGTTACCTCCGAGACGAAGGGATAGATGCGCGTCACCTGACCGACGATGCCGATGTCGTCTACCGCCGGCTGGCCGGCGACGATGCCGTCCTGCTGCCCCTTGTCTACGATGATGCGGCGCGAGAACGGGTCACGCGCGGTGTAGAGCATCTGCGCCACCTGGCCGCTCGCCGGCTGTCGCTCGCGCACCGAGAGCAGCCGGCGCAGCCGCGCGTTTTCGACTTCGAGCTGTTGCAGGCGCAGCATCTGCGGCGCGCTTTCGAGGCGGGCGCGCTTCAATTGCTGGTTTTCATCGTGCAGCGTGTCGATGTGCTGGAAATACTCGGTCGCCTGCATGAGACCGTGCACCGGCGCGTGTGCCAGTCGCTGCAAGGGGTGCGTGATCGTCGACAGCCCCTGGCGCAGAAGGTCGAGATAATGAAAGCGGGCGTCGAGAACGAGCAGCGACACGGCCAGCGCGACGTACAGGGTCAGCATGGCCAGCGGCGCCGGCCCGCGCTTGAAGAAGGGCGGAGGCGTGTGATCGAAGGCGGCCACGGAGCGGAACGGCAGGGCGGGCGGAGGTGGCGAAGAACCGGCGACGGGTGCGTGAGCGGAACGGGCCGGAAGGCGCGGGCCTTACTCGGACGCGAAGATGCTGCCGAGCTTGTCCATCTTTTCGAGCGCCAGGCCGCAGCCGCGCGCGACGCAGGTCAGCGGATCCTCGGCGACGATCACCGGCAGGCCGGTTTCTTCCATCAGCAGACGGTCGAGGTCGCGCAGGCAGGCGCCGCCACCGGTCAGTACCATGCCCTTCTCGGCGATGTCGGCGCCGAGTTCGGGCGGCGTCTTTTCGAGAGCGGATTTGACGGCGGAAACGATGTTGTTCAGCGGCTCGGTGAGTGCTTCGAGGATCTCGTTCGACGAGATCGTGAACTTCCTGGGGATGCCCTCGGCCTTGTTGATGCCGGAGACTTCCATCTCGCGCACCTCGGTGCCGGGGAAGGCGGAGCCGATCGTCTTCTTGATGTTCTCGGCGGTGTTCTCGCCGATCAACATGCCGTAGTTGCGGCTGATGTAGTTGATGATCGCCTCGTCGAGCTTGTCGCCGCCGACACGCACCGAACCGGCATAGACCATGCCCCCGAGCGAGATGACGCCGACTTCGGTGGTGCCGCCGCCGATGTCGACGACCATCGAGCCGGTCGCTTCGGAAACCGGCAGGCCGGCACCGATCGCGGCCGCCATCGGCTCCTCGATCAGGAAGACCTGCGAGGCACCGGCGCCGATTGCCGATTCGCGGATGGCGCGGCGCTCGACCTGCGTCGAGCCTGAGGGTACGCAGATGATGATGCGCGGCGAGGGCGAGAACAGCTTCGAGTCGTGCACCTTCTTGATGAACTGTTTGAGCATCTGTTCGGTGACGGTGAAGTCGGCGATGACGCCGTCCTTCATCGGGCGGATGACGGTGATCGCCCCCGGCGCCTTGCCGAGCATCTCCTTGGCTTCCTTGCCAACGGCCTGGATGGTTTTCTTGGCATTGGGGCCGCCTTCGAGGCGGATGGCGACAACCGACGGTTCGTCGAGGACGATGCCCTGACCACGCACGTAAATCAGCGTGTTGGCGGTGCCGAGGTCGATCGCCATGTCGTTGGAGAAATACTTGCTGAGAATGCCGAACATATTCTTGAATTTCCGGGAGAAAACGGTGCCCTGCGCGGTGCCCTGCAAAATGAGCCGGGAAGGGTCTGACTGTGGCGCGCAAAGGGTTCATGATACCCTAACGGCCCCGTCAACATAAGACTTCTGCCGTCCGCAAAACCCCATGTCGCTCACCCTCGAACAGGTCCGGCGCGTCGCCCATCTGGCGCGCATCGACATCAGCGAAGCCGAGGCCGGAACCACGCTCGGTCATCTCAACGGCATTTTTTCCCTGATCGAAGCCATGCAGGCCGTCGACACCCGCGGCATCGAGCCGATGG
>JAVFAT010000035.1:0-11812 GCA_034002385.1 Azospira sp.
CTCGGCGACGATGCCGCCGTATTGCGGCTTGCCGTGGTCCTCATGGGCGAGGGCCGGACTCGTCGTGCCGAGGGCTATGAGTGAGACGAGTGTGGCGAGCGCGACAAATGCGGTTCGGGTGGGGGGAAGCAGCTTCTTCGTCATGGCGGATTTCCTTTCGCGGGTGATTGAAGGTTTCAGAAGGTTTCGCCCTGGCGCGATGCGAGCAGGCGGGCGAGCGGTTTCCCGCCGAAGGCGAGGAACAGCGCCGGCGTCACGAAGGCGTCGAGCAGGGTGGATGAAACGAGGCCGGAGAAGATGACCACGGCCACCGGGTGCAGGATTTCGGTGCCCGGCGCCTCGGCTTCGAAGAGCAGCGGCGCCAGCGCGAAGGCGGCGACCAGCGCAGTCATCAGCACCGGCGCCAGGCGTTCGAGCGAACCGCGGATGACCAGTTGCCGGCCGAAGACCTCGCCCTCGAAGCGCGCCAGGTTGGCGTAGTGCGAGAGCTTGAGGATGCCGTTGCGGGTGGCGATGCCGGCGAGCGTGATGAAGCCGACCAGCGTTGCGATGGACAGCGGCTGGCCGGAGAGCCACAGGCCGATGACGCTGCCGATCAGCGCCAGCGGCACGTTGGCGATGACCAGTGCGGCGAGGACGCCCGAGCGGTAGCGGCCGTAGAGCACGACGAAGATGAGGCCGAGCGAGGCGAGCGCGAGTACGCCAATGGTGCGCGCCGCTTCTTCCTGCGCACGGAACTGACCGTCGAGCGTGATGAAGTAGCCGGCCGGCAGATCGCTTGCAGCGATCAACTGGCGCACGTCGGCGACCACGTCGGAAAGCGGCCGGCCCTGCGCGTTGGCCGAGATGACGATGCGCCGGCGACCGTTGTCGCGGCTGATCTGGTTCGGGCCGTCGCCTTCCTCGATGCGGGCCAGTTGCGCAAGCGGCACGCGGCCGCCCGGCGTTTCCATCATCAGGCCGGCAAGCCGGGCCGGGCCGCGCGCTTCTTCCGGCAGACGCAGCACCAGCGCGAAGCGGCGCGCACCGTCGATGATCTGGCCGATCGTTTCGCCGCCGATCAGCGTCTGCAACTGGCGCAGCAGCACCGATGGCGCGATGCCGTACTGCGCGGCGGCGGCGTAGTCGATATGCACCTTGATCTGCGGCGCCAGCACCTGTCTTTCCAGTTCGAGGTCGGCAAGGCCCGGAATCGCGGCGAGCCGGTCGCGCAGCGCCGCGCCTTCGCCGCGCAGCACGTCGAGGTCGTCGCCGACGATGCGGATGGCGATCTGCGCGCGCACGCCGGAGAGCATGTGGTCGATGCGGTGCGAGAGCGGCTGGCCGATGCTTACCGAGGCCGGCAGCGCAGCGAGCCGCGCGCGCAGGTCGGCGTGGATTTCCGCCGGCGGCCGGCCGGGGTTGAGGCGCATGTCGAGTTCGGTGACGTGCACGCCTTCGGCGTGTTCGTCGAGTTCGGCGCGACCGGTGCGGCGGCCGACGTAGCCCACCTCCGGCACCTCGCGCACCAGCTGTTCCGCGAGCGCGCCGATCCTCGCCGACTCGGCGAGCGTGATCCCCGGATTGAGCCGCAGGCCGATGAAGATCGCACCTTCGTTGAACGGCGGCAGGAAGGTGGTGGCGAAGAAAGGCACGCTCGCTGCCGCCAGCACGGCAGCGATGGCGGCGGCGCCGATGACGCGCGTGCGTGCTTCCAGTGCCGCTTCCAGCCCCCGCCGGTAGTGGCCCTTGAGCCAGGCGACGAAGCGCGTATCGCCTTCGTGAAGCTTGCCGTGCGCGCTGCCTTCGCCGTGGCGCAGCAGGTACCAGGCGAGCACCGGCGTCAGCGTGATCGAGACGACGAGGCTGGCGAGGATCGCCGTCAGGTAGGCGACGCCGAGCGGAATGAAGAAGCGTCCTTCCAGCCCCGGCAGCGCGAACAGCGGCACGAAGACCAGCGCGATGATCAGGGTGGAGACGACGATGCCCGAGCGCACCTCGTTCGATGCGTCGACGATGACGCGCAGCGTCGGCGTCGGCGTTGCCTGCTTCCGGTTCTCGCGCAGGCGACGGATGATGTTTTCCAGGTCGACCACCGCGTCGTCGACCAGCTCGCCGATGGCGATGGCAATGCCGCCGAGCGTCATCGTGTTGATCGACATCCCGAAATGGCGGAAGACCAGCGCTGCGGTGAGGATGGAGATCGGGATCGCGGTGAGCGAGATCAGCGTCGCGCGCAGGTTGCCGAGGAACAGGTAGAGCACGGCGGCGACGAAGACGGCAGCGGCGGCGAGCTTGATTTCGAGGTTGCGGATGCTGGCCTCGATGAAGTCGGCCTGGCGGAAGGTGATGCGCGGCGCCGAGAGGCCGGCGGGCAGGCCGCCCTTCAGCTCGTCGAGTGCTGCCTCCACCTGCCGCGTCAGCGCCACGGTGTCGGCGGCGGGCTGCTTCTGCACCGAGAGGATCACCGCCGGCTGGCCGTCGAGACCGGCGTCGCCGCGCCGCACGGCCGGCGCGAAGCCGACCCCGGCGACCTGCGCGAGCAGGATGCTCTGGCCGCCTCTGACAGTAAGCGGCAGACGCCGCAGGTCTTCCAGCCGGCTGGTGCGGCCGAGGTTGCGGATCAGGTATTCGCGCCCGTCGAGTTCGAGGAAGCCGCCGCTGGTGTTGGCCGCGAAGCCGCGCAGCGCGCCCTCGATCTGTTCGAGCGTGATGTCGAGCGCGGCCATGCGCACGCTGTCCGGCTGCACCTGGAACTGGCGCAGCTCGCCGCCCATCGGGATGACCTGGGCGACGCCGGGAATCGTCAAGAGGCGCGGGCGCAGCACCCAGTCGGCGTACTCGCGCGCGGCCATCGCCCGCTCGCGCGCAGCGTCCGGTGTTTCATCGGCGCTGGTCTGGACGGGAATGCCGATGAGCAGGATCTCGCCCATGATCGAGGCCACCGGCCCCATGTGCGCGACGATGCCGGACGGCAGTTGCGACTGCACCAGCGACAGGCGCTCGGCGACCATCTGCCGGGCGCGGTAGATCTCGGTATCCCAGTCGAACTGGATGTAGACGAAGGAAAGTCCCGCCGACGACACCGAACGCACCGAGGCGACGCCGGGCATCCCGTTCATCGCTGTTTCCAGCGGGAAGGAAATCAGCGTCTCCACTTCCTCCGGCGCCATGCCGCCGGCCTCGGTCATCAGCGTGACCGTCGGCTTGTCGAGATCGGGGAAGACGTCAACCGGCGTCTTCTGCACCACCAGCGCGCCGTAGAGCACGAGGACGATGGCGGCGGCGAGCACCAGCAGGCGCTGCGACAGGCTTTTTTCAACGATGCCGGCGAACATGTCAGCGCACCTGGTTGAGCAGCG
This sequence comes from Azospira sp., assembly GCA_034002385.1. GTDB lineage: Bacteria > Pseudomonadota > Gammaproteobacteria > Burkholderiales > Rhodocyclaceae > Proximibacter. The sequence continues at coordinate 3,342 of JAVFAT010000035.1, forward strand.
CCGTGCCCTGCACGACGACGCGCTCGCCGTCGCGCAGCCCGTCGACGATGGCGACGCGCGACCCGTCGAGCGCCTGTGTGCGTACCGTGCGCGGCAGGAAGTGCTCGGCGCTGCTCTTGACCCAGACGATTTCCTGGTTGGCGGCGTTCCTCACCACGGCGGCCATTGGCAGGGGCGCGCCGTCGATGCGCGAGTGCGTCCCGGCGATGACCCGGAGCGGCTGGTTCAGGGCCAGCGCCGGGGCGCTGCCTTCGACGCGGAAGAGCAGCGGAATCGCCTGTTCGCGCAGTGAGCGGCCGGCGCCGAGCGGCGTCAGCCGGATGCTGTCGCCGCTGCCGGTGCGGCCATGGGCCGTGGCGATTTCGGCGGCAAGGGAGGGTTCATGCGCCAGCGCCTCGACGCGCAGATTGTCCGGGTCGACGATCTCGAACAGCGTCTCGCGTGCGTCGACGACCTGCCCGGCGACGACGTTTGCGGCGGCGACGACTCCGCTCACCGGCGCCCGCAGTGTCTCGCGGTGGTCGAGGCTGCCGCCGATTGCCGCCAGGCGATGGCGCAGGCTGTCGACTTCGGCTCCGGCGGCGTCGATGTCCTTGCCGGCGACGGTCGCTTCCAGTTCCTTCAGCCGTGCCAGCCGCCGTTCGGCGACACTGAGCGCGGCGCGCAGATCGGCTGCCTGCGCTGCCTGGCTGCCGCGTTCGAGCGGCGATAGCGCCGGCTCCAGACGAGCCAGCAACTCGCCTTTCTTCACCCGCTGGCCGAGCGAGGGAATGCCGCCGGGCGGCGCTTCGATGCGGCCGGCGTTCATTGCCTGCACGCGGCCGCCGCTTGCCGGATCGAGCACGACCCGGCCGGTCAGCTCCACAGTCATCGGCTGCGCGCTGCTTCTTGCGAGCTGCGTGCGCAGCGCCAGTTGCCGCTGCGTCGGCTTGGGCAGGAAGACGCTGCCGTCGGCGAGGCGCTGCGGGCCGTCGCCGCGCGTTACCGGCGGCGCTTCGTCGCCGTGATCGTGGCCCTCGTGCGCGTGCGCGACGACGAACGGGGCGAAGGCGGCGAGCGTGCAGGCGATCAGTGTCAGGTGGCGGAGGCCGGCGCGGAAGTGATCGCGGAAATGGTGACTAGAGCGGTGGCCGGAGCACTCACCGAAGCAACGACCGGAATGTTCGCAGGCGTGGTGTGCGGTGTTCATGCGCGCGCTCCCCGGCGGCGATTGAAGACGAAGCCGGCGGCGGCCAGCAGGGCCAGCATCAGCGTGGCGGCGAAGACCGTCCGTCCGGCGATGCCGGCGCCGGTGTCGTTCGCCGCTTCCACGGTTTCTTCGCCGATGACGAAATCGGTGGCGAGCAGGTCGCTCTCGTCGCCGGCGTCGATGAGGATCGTCAGCGGATAGGTGCCGGGCGCGGCGAAAGGCGCGGCGTTCAGTACATAGGTGCCGTCCGGCTGCGCTTCGGCGAGCAGCGGCTTGCCACCGACCTCGATTTCGATGCGGGCGTCGTTTACCGGTGCGTTGCTCGCCCAGCGGTCGAGGGTCAGCGTCAGGCGCTCGTTGGTGATGCGGCCGACCAGCTCGAACAGTTCGCTGTGTGCCTCGAAGGCGGGGCGGGTGGCGACGGCTGCTGCTGCCGGATGCGCAGCGGGGAAGAGGAAGAAGCCGGCGAGTGCAGCGCAGGCAAGGATGTGACGGGGATTCATGGCAGGACTCCAATGGCCTGGTTGTAGCGGGAGACGGCGCGTGCCGCCTCGATGCGGGCGCGCGCGGCAGCGAGTTCGGCGTCAAAGGCATCGGCCTCGACGCGCAGGCGTTGCGGCAGGTCGATGTTGCCGAGCGCGAAGGCGCGGGCATATTCGCGTTCCGTTTCGGTGCTGAGCCGGTGACGCAGCTCGGCGCGTTCGGCCGCTTCGATGGCGCGCGCCAGCTCGTGCCGGGCGGCCTCGCTTTCGGCGGCGATCTGTTCGCGCACATAGGGAATGCGCGCTTCGGCTTCGATCAATTCGGCGTTGGCGGCGGCCACCCTTGGCCGGTTGCGGGCGTCGGTGGCGAGCGGGATGCGGATTTCGATGCCGGCCGAGCCTTCCCAGGATGCGCCGTCGAGCGGCCGCTCGCGGCGCATTGCGAAGGCCAGTTCCGGCAGGTCGCGGACGTTGCCGCTGGCGATGTGCAGACGGGCGCGGGCAGCGTCGACGGCGCGTTCGAGCGGCGCCAGCGCCGGATGCGTCGCCGCCGGATCGGCTTCCTGCGGCTTCTCGTTCATGCCTTCGGCCGCCGGTAGCGACGGCAGACCGGTGAGGGTGAGGAAGCTGCGGGTGCTGCGCTGTTGGCGAGCTTCCGCCACGGCCAGCACGGCTTTGGCGGCGGCCTCGGCGCTGCGTGCCTGGTTGAGGTCGATGCGCGGCAGGTCGCCAGCACGCACGCGTGTCTCGACGTCGGCAAGGAGCCGGCGGGAAGCGGCGACACGGCGCTCGGCCAGCATCCGCTCGTTTTCCGTCAGTCGGTGCTGCCACCAGCGCTCGCGCACTTCGCCGGCGAGCCGCCAGCGCGCCTCGTCTGCGAGCGCGGCGAAGGCGTCGCGTTCGCGTTCGATCAGCGCCAGCGTGCGTTTCTGGTAGCCGGGCAGCCACAGCGGCAGCGCGATGCCGGCTTCCCATTCGGTGAGGCCGTCGTTGCGTTGCAGGCGATCGTTCCGGTTGGCGAGCGTCGCCGCCGGCGGGCCGGAGAGGATGCCATCGGCAGCTTCGTGGCGGGCAGTGAATTCGTTCTGGCGGGCAGCGAGTGCGCGCGCCGCGGGTTGCCGCGCCCAGGCGGCATCGACCGCCTCGCGCAGCGTCTGCGCATGCAGCGGTGCGGCGAACGTGCCGAGGGCCGCAAGGGTGGCCAGCGAGGAAATGAGGGCGAGCTTTCGCATCGGATTCTCCGGAAAAGGCAAGGGAAAATCCGGCGGTGCACCGGTACGGCGGCGGGCCGCGACAGGCGCGTCGCGGCAGCGGTGTTTCAGTGTTTCAGTGAGTGGAGGTGCCCCGCCGGGTCAGGCGAGGCCGGCCCATTTGGGGCGTTCGGGCCGTTGGTGGACGGACGAGGGATGGTCGGCGGCAACGGCCGCGCCGGGCGTGTCGGCGCCGGGCGCCGGCGGTGGCGGAGAGGATTGTGTCGATGCCAGCGTGCAACAGCTGGCGTGGCAACTGCCGCAGCCGCTATCGGCTTCGTGCGAGGCCGGATCGTGGCAGGCATCTGCCTGTGCCGCGCCCGCCTGGTGATCGGCCGCGTGCTGCGTGTCATGGCCGCTGTGTCCGTGAGCACCGTGATGCGCGTGACCACTCCCCGTGCCGCAAGGCACGCCCGGCATGGCGTGCGCCGCCCAGCCGGTTTGCAGCAGCGGCAGAAGGGCGGTGAGCAGGATGACGAGGACGCGTTTCATCGATAGGGGGAGAAGTTTTTCGGAGCGGTCGGAAGCTGCAACGAACGGCGGATTATAGCCGGTTGGCGGAGTCGCAGAGAATCGGGCCGGCAATGTCCGGCAATACGGGTGGGGGGGCGGCGTGCCTGGCGGTGTCATGGTGCCGGGCGGCGCAAGACGATGCGTCGGGCAGAATCGGCAGGCGGAAATGACGACGGGGGCCGAAGCCCCCGCCGATAGCCATTCTGTTTATCGGACGGCTATGTCCTCAGCAGGCCTTAAGCGGCCATTGCGAAACGCTCATCGTTGGCGTTTGTGGATTTGCGCGGATTACGTCCGTCGCCTTTCGGGCCGCCTGCTCGCCTTCTTTCGCCCTGTCGAGACCAGATCACCCCCCCTGTGGTGGAGGTGGGCGGAATCGAACCGCCGTCCAGAACGCTTCCGGGTTGCCGGAATTACGACCGTGCTCCCATTATGGGGTCGCACCCGGCGGATTTCAACTGCTGTCCGGGCGCCGCGAGGAAACAGGCCGGAAGACGGCTGGAGAAAGGCAGAAAACCGGATGGAAACAGCGGGCCGAAAAGGGGCGCCGCAAAGGGGCGCCGCAAAGGGGAGCCGCAAAGGGGAGCCGAAAAAGCGGGCCGAAAAAGCGGACGCCTGCCGCCCGCCGGTCAGGCGCGTCGGACGGTGTGCACGAGATAGTTGACGTCGGTGTCGCGGCCAAGCGAATAGGCTTGTGTGAGCGGGTTGTAGCTCATGCCGATGACTTCGTTCGGCTCCAGCCCGACGCTCTTTGCCCAGCGGGTCAGTTCCGATGGTTTGATGAACTTCGCGTAATCGTGCGTTCCCTTCGGCAACATGCGGAGGATGTATTCGGCTCCGATCACCGCCAGCAGGTAGGCCTTCGGATTACGGTTGATGGTCGAGAACAGGACATGGCCGCCCGGTTTCGCCAGTGCGGCGCACGCGGCAATGGTGCTGGCCGGGTCGGGGACGTGTTCGAGCATTTCCAGGCAGGTGACGACGTCGTAGCTGCCGGCTTCCTCGCCGGCCAGGCTTTCTGCCGAGGTGTGGCGGTAATCGACGCTACGACCGCTTTCGAGCAGGTGCAGGCGGGCGACGCCGAGCGCCTTCTCGGAGAGGTCGATGCCGGTGACGTTGGCGCCGTAGGCTGCCATGCCTTCGCTGAGCAGTCCGCCGCCGCAACCGACGTCGAGTACCTTCTTGCCGGCGAGGCCGACGTGACGGTCGATCCAGTCAAGGCGCAGCGGGTTGATTTCGTGCAGCGGCCGGAATTCGCTTTTCGGATCCCACCAACGGTGGGCGAGATCGCTGAATTTCTGCAGTTCGGTCGGGTCGGCGTTGATCATGTCTTTCAGGGGGCGCTGGTTGAAAGAAAAAAGCCCTGCTCGCGCAGGGCTTTTCGGTCGGCGAACCGGATTACTTCTGGGTGCCGATGATTTCGATCTCGACGCGGCGGTCGGGTTGCAGGCACTGGATCAGCGCCTTGGTCTTCTTGTTGCCCTTGCAGGTCGTGCCGGTCTTCGGCTGCTTCTCGCCCTTGCCTTCGGTGTAGACCTTGTTGGCCTCGATGCCCTTGCCGACCAGGTAGGTCTTGACGGCAGCAGCACGACGCTCCGACAGCTTCTGGTTGTAAGCATCGGAACCCAGGCGGTCGGTGTGGCCGACGGCGAGGATGACTTCCAGATCGAGTGCGCCGGACTTGGCGACCAGGTCGTCGAGAGCCTTCTGGCCTTCGGGGCGGAGAACGGCCTTGTCGAAATCGAACAGGGCGTCGGCAGCCAGCGTCACCTTGGCGGCGGCGGGCTTCGGCGCAGCCGGGGCGGCCGCGGCGGGAGCCGGAGCGGCGGCCTTCGGCTCGCACTGCTCCTTCGGCAGGATGTCCTTGTCGCAGGCGCAGCCAGCCGGATCATTGGCGGCAGCAGCAGGCGTCCAGAAGCCGGTGCGCCAGCACAGGCCGGTACCGCTCTTGGCAACTTCGTTGCGTGCGTCAATAACGTAGACGCGGTCGACCGTCTGTTGCGCTTGCGCAACAGCGGCGCTCATACCCATGGCGGCCGCAGCGACGACCATCAGGGAGTGCTTGGCGATTTTCTTCATTCGTTTCCCTCGTATAAGTGGTGATTTGGCTGCCGGGATGGAAGCTTCGATGTTCCGTTAACCCTTGTCAATTCAGGGTTGTACACGGATGTATCTTAGTTTGCCATAGCAATGCGATATTTTCCAATGCATTTTCATCCAGTCCGCGCAGGGTGTGGTTTTCCAGCATCAAGCGGCCGGCAACCCAGACGTGACTGACGTTTTCGCGGCCGGCGACATGCACGATGTGCGATTCCGGCGCGTAGCAGGGAGCAAGCAGGGAATCGTCGAAGGCTATGGCGCAAAGGTCGGCTGCCTTGCCGGCGACGAGGGAGCCGATTTCGCCGTCGAGGCCTAGCGCGCGTGCGCCGCCCAGTGTTGCGGCATGAAGTGCATCGTGTGCGCCGAGTGCGGCGGCGTCGCCGCTCGTTCCCTTGGCGAGCAGGGCGGCGAGCCGGGTTTCGGCGAGAAGGTCGAGGCGGTTGTTGCTGGCGGCGCCGTCGCTGCCGATGCCGACGTTGACGCCAGCTTCGAGCAGCCGGGCGACCGGGGCAATGCCGCTGCCGAGCTTGAGGTTGGACGCCGGGCAATGGGCGACGGAGGCGCCGGCGGCAGCGAGCAGGGCGATTTCGGTGTCGTCGAGGTGCACCGCGTGCACGGCGATCAGGTTCGGCGTGACGATGCCGAGCCGGCGCAGGCGTTCAAGCGGGCGCACGCCGTGGGCGCGCAGGCTCTCCTCGATTTCCGCCTGCGTTTCGTGCACATGGACGTGTATCGGCATGTCGAGCTCGCCGGCGAGCGTGGCGATGCGTTCGAAGCTGCGGTCGCTGACCGTGTAGGGCGCGTGCGGGGCGAATGCGAAGTGCAGCAGCGGCTGGTCGCGCAGCGCATCGCGGGCGGCCAGCCCCTTGGCGAGACAGTCGTCGGCGTCGGTGGCGTAGGCAGTGGGAAAATCAAGCAGCGTGAGGCCGATGACCGCGCGCATTCCGGAGGTGGCGATGGCCCGCGCCGTCGCTTCCGGGAAGAAATACATGTCGTTGAAACAGGTGATGCCGCCACGCAGCATTTCGGCGCAGGCGAGCAGCGTACCGTCGTGAACGAATTCCGTCGAAAGATGCTTCGCTTCTGCCGGCCAGATGTGCTCCTGCAGCCAGGTCATCAGCGGCGTGTCGTCGGCGAGGCCGCGCAGCAGGGTCATGGCGGCGTGGCAGTGCAGGTTGACGAGGCCGGGCATCAGGACATGCCGGTCGAGTCTTCGCTCGTCGCGGGCGCGAAAGCGGCGGAGGGCTTCTTCTTGCGGCAGGATGGCGACGATCCGGCCAGCGTCGACGGCCAGCGCGTGGCGTTCGAGGACGGTGTGTCGGGGTTCGACGGGAACCAGCCAGCGCGGAAGGATGAGCAGGTCGATCTCTTGCATGTCGGGGCAGGGTTGGGTTGCCGGGGTGGGCTGTAGAGGGAAGGAAGCCCCGCTGGGCGGGGCTTCCGTTTGGTGCGCAATGGCAGGATGCAGGGGGTTCAGGTCAGGCGCGGATCACTTCGCAGGCCCCCTGACCTCCACCTCCGTGCGGCGATGCGGGGCCAGGCATTGAATCAGCTGCTTGCGCGAAAGATTGTCGGCGCAGCGGGCGGCGCCGCTTGCCGGCTGCGTCTTGCCGGCACCCATCGTTTCGATGCGGTCGCCCGGTACGCCCTTGCTCACCAGGTAGGACTTCACCGCCTCGGCGCGCTTCTCCGAGAGTTCCTGGTTGTACTGGTGCGAACCGATGCGGTCGGTGTGGCCGGTGACGACGACCATGTTGACCTGGGCGCATGACGCCATGCGGGCGAGCACGTCCTTGTCGAGGGCGGCCTTGGCGGTGGCCGACAGGTTTGCCTTGTCGTAGGAGAAGGTCTGGTCGTCCTTCAGCGTCAATGCGAAGTCGCATTTTTTCGGCGCTGCGGGCTTGGCCGGTGTGGCGGCTGCCGGCGCCGGTGCCGCCGCTGTTTGAGCCGGCTCGCATTTTTCCTTCGGCAGCAGATCCTTGTCGCAGCCGCAGCCGGCTGGGTCGCTGGCGGCGGCGGCTGGCGTCCAGAAGCCGGTGCGCCAGCACAGGCCGGTGCCGCTTCTGGCGACTTCGTTGCGCACGTCGATGGCATAGACGCGGTCGGCCGGTTGCGCCTGTTGTGCATGTGCGATCGCGGTCATGGACAGCAGGCCCGCGATGGCGATGGTTCGGGCGATGAATTTGGTTTTCAAAATGACTCCTCCTGATTGCCGTTGGTTAATGTTTCGAATGGTACGGCGGTGCTGTGCCGTGGATTTAACCCGAACTTTTGCATTGCCTCAAGGCCGGTGCGGGCCGCGCGTGGCAGGCATTGCGGCCCCGGTGCAGGCCGGGGGCGGGTAAGTCGTGCGCGGCATGATAAAATCACCGGTTTCGCCAAGGCGACAACCTGGGCCGCTGCTGCGGCCGTGGATGACGGAACATGGAACAGACGCAACAGCAATTCGCCAAGGAAACCCTGCCGATCAGTCTCGAAGACGAGATGCGGCGTTCGTATCTCGATTACGCGATGAGCGTGATCGTCGGCCGCGCGCTGCCGGACGTGCGCGACGGCCTGAAGCCGGTGCACCGTCGCGTGCTCTTCGCCATGCACGAGCTTGGCAACGACTGGAACAAGGCCTACAAGAAGTCGGCTCGTGTCGTCGGCGACGTCATCGGTAAGTACCACCCGCACGGCGACACGGCGGTGTACGACACCATCGTGCGCATGGCGCAGGACTTCTCGTTGCGCTACATGCTGGTCGATGGCCAGGGCAACTTCGGTTCGGTCGACGGCGACAACGCCGCGGCGATGCGTTACACCGAAGTCCGGATGGCCAGGATCGGCCACCAGCTGCTGGAAGACATCGACAAGGAAACCTGCGACTTCGGGCCGAACTACGACGGCTCCGAGCAGGAGCCGCTGATCCTGCCGGCGCGCATCCCGAACCTCCTG
>JAVFAT010000036.1:0-11772 GCA_034002385.1 Azospira sp.
GCCGGCGGTGGAGCATCGGGCGGGGCGGGCGTCACGGAAACGGTTTCGGCGGCAGGAGCGGCGGTATTTCCGCCCGACCCGGTGTCGGCCCCGGCCAGCGTCTGTCGCAGTTCGCCGGCTGCCGACCCGATGGCGGCGGCGGCTTCCTTCGGCGCTGCCGCCGTCTCTTCGGCGACTTCGCGCAGCGAGGCCTCGGCCGTCTGCATCTGCGTCGTGACGCTGCGTTCGAGGCTGCGCGCCGAATCCTCGACCTGCGCCTGCAGCTTCTTCAGCTCTTCGAGGTGCATCTCGCGGTTGATGTCCGATTTCACGTCGTTCACGTAGCGCTGCAGGCGCCCGAGCAGGTGCCCGGCCGTGCGCGCCACCTTGGGCAGGCGCTCAGGGCCGAGGATGACCAGCGCCACGATGGCGATGATCAGCATCTCGGAGAATGCGATGTCGAACATTGGAAGCGAGTAATGAGTCAGGAGAGCGGAGTGAGGAGCAAAGGCGGGGGAGACTGGCTGCTCCTCACGCCTTGCTCATCCCTCCTCGCTCGCCTCTCACGACTTGTTCTTTTCCTTGATCTCGCCCTCGATGGTCTGGCCGGAGTCGGAGACCTGTTGCGGCGGCGCCTGTGCGGCGTCGCCTTCCTTCATGCCTTCCTTGAAGCCCTTCACCGCGCCGCCGAGGTCGGTGCCGATGTTGCGCAGCTTCTTGGTGCCGAAAACGAGCAGGATGATGACGAGGACGATCAGCCAGTGCCAGATGCTAAAGCTACCCATACAGGTGTCTCCCGGAAAGATTTCTCAGATTTTTTTCAGCATCGGCCCGACCGGATCCGGCCCGCCGACGACGTGGATGTGCAGGTGCTGCACCTCCTGATGCCCGATGCGCCCGGTGTTGGCGATCAGGCGGAAGCCCTCCGGGCTGCCCTGCTCGACGGCGATGCGGTTGGCCCGTGCAAGCAGGTGGCCGAGCAGCGGCGCATCGGCATCGGTGACATGCGCCAGCGATTCGATGTGCCGCTTCGGGATGAGCAGGACATGCACCGGCCGCGCCGGGGCGATGTCCTTGAAGGCGAGCATTTCGTCGTCTTCGTAGACCTTCTGCGCCGGAATCTCGCCGCTGACGATACGGCAGAAGAGGCAGCCGCTCACTTCTTCAGGCCCCGCGAATTCTTTTCGTCGATGCCGGAGATGCCCTCGCGCCGGCGCATTTCCTGCGACACGTCCTCGATCGTCAGGCCGTAGAAGGCGAGTAGCACGAGCACGTGGTAGATGACGTCGGTCGATTCACGGACGATGTTCAGCCGCTTGCCGTCCTTGCCGGCCATGATCAGCTCGGCGCATTCCTCGCCGATCTTCTTCAGGATCGAGTCCGGCCCTTCGGAAAAGAGCTTGGCGGTGTAGGACTTCTCGGGGTCGGCGTGGCGACGCGAGGCCAGCGTTTCGGAGAGTCGGTGCAGGATGTCGTGCGTGCTCATTTTGCGTAGATTTCCTTCGGGTCTTTGAGAACCGGATCGGCGGGTTGCCAGCGCCCGTCGATCAACTCGTGGAAGAAGCAGCTCTGCCGGCCGGTGTGACAGGCGATGCCGCCTTCCTGGGCAATCGAAAGCAGGATCACGTCGCCATCGCAGTCGGTGCGCAGCGCCGACACCTTCTGGTAATGGCCGGATTCCTCGCCCTTGCGCCACAGGCGCGAGCGCGAGCGGGACCAGTATACCGCGTTGCCGGTGCGCGCCGTTTCTTCCAGCGCCTCGCGGTTCATCCAGGCAAACATCAGCACGCGGCCGCTCGTTGCGTCCTGGGCGATGGCCGGGATGAGGCCGTCGGCGTCCCACTTCAGCGCATCGAGCCAGGGGCGGTCGGGATTCAGGTCACTCATGAAAGCCTCCGCCGCCCGGCCGTTTCTCCGCCGCCGGAAAGCGGGGTTTGCCGCAGCGTGGCAGGCGCCCCTTCGGGCGTCGAACTGTTTCCTTCAAGGGCGCGAGCACGCCGGGTGCTCACAGCCGTACCTCGATGCCGCGCTCGCGCATCCGCTCCTTGGCTTCCCTCACGGTGTATTCGCCGAAATGGAAGATCGAGGCGGCAAGCACCGCATCGGCGTGGCCTTCGAGCACGCCGTCGACCAGGTGGTCGAGGTTGCCGACGCCGCCGGAGGCGATCACCGGGATGTCGACCGCGTCGGCGACGGCGCGCGTCAGCGCCAGATCGAAACCGTTCTTGGTGCCGTCGCGGTCCATGCTGGTCAGCAGGATCTCGCCGGCGCCGAGTTGCTGCACCTTCCGCGCCCACTCGATGGCGCACATGCCGGTGCCCTTGCGGCCGCCGTGCGTGAACACTTCCCACTGGCCGGGTGTGCTCTGCTTGGCGTCGATGGCGACGACGATGCACTGGTTGCCGACCTTGGCCGAGGATTCGGCGACGAGATCCGGGTTCAGCACCGCTGCGGTGTTCATGCTCACCTTGTCGGCGCCGGCGTTGAGCAGCCGGCGCACGTCGGCAACGGCGCGCACGCCGCCGCCGACGGTGAGCGGGATGAAGACCTGCTCGGCACAGGCCTCGACGATGGAGAGGATGATGTCGCGCTGATCCGAAGAGGCGGTGATGTCGAGGAAGGTCAGCTCGTCGGCGCCCTGCTCGTCGTAGCGGCGCGCGATCTCGACCGGGTCGCCGGCGTCGCGCAGGTCGACGAAGTTGGTGCCCTTGACGACGCGGCCGGCGGTGACGTCGAGACAGGGAATGATGCGTTTGGCGAGCACGGCCTAGCTGCCCAGCTCGTCGGCCAGCTTCTGCGCCGCGGCGAAGTCGAGCGAGCCGTCGTAGACCGCGCGGCCGGCGATGGTGCCGGCGACGCCTTCACCCTCGACGGCGCACAGCGCCTTGATGTCGTCGAGCGAGGAGAGGCCCCCCGAGGCGATGACCGGAATGCGCAGCGCCTGCGCCAGCTTCACGGTGGCCTCGATGTTGATGCCGGAGAGCATCCCGTCACGGCCGATGTCGGTGTAGATGATGGCTTCGACGCCGTAATCCTCGTACTTCCTGCCGAGGTCGACCACGTCGTGCCCGGTCATCTTCGACCAGCCTTCGACCGCCACCTTGCCGTCCTTGGCATCCAGCCCGACGATGATGTGGCCGGGGAAGGCGACGCAGGCGTCGTGCAGGAAACCGGGGTTCTTCACCGCGGCGGTGCCGATGATGACGTAGGACAGGCCGTCGTCGAGGCAGCGCTCGATGGTGTCGAGGTCGCGGATGCCGCCGCCGAGCTGCACCGGAATGTCGTCGCCGACCTCCTTGAGGATGGCCTTGATCGCACTCTCGTTCTTCGGCTTGCCGGCGAAGGCGCCGTTCAGGTCGACGAGGTGCAGCCGGCGGGCGCCCTGATCCACCCAGGCGCGCGCCTGCGCGGCGGGATCGAGGTTGAACACCGTTGCCTCGTCCATGAGGCCCTGCTTGAGACGGACGCACTGGCCGTCCTTGAGGTCGATGGCGGGAATGATCAGCATGGGATGAGCGATGGAAGGGAGTGAACTGCGGAGTGAACTGCGACCGGCCGGTTCGGGAAATTCAGGGGTTCCAGTCGATGAAGTTGGCGAGCAGGGCGAGGCCGGTCTGCGCGCTTTTTTCCGGGTGGCATTGAACGGCGAAGATATTATCCCGCGCACAGGCACTGGTAAAGGGCACGCCGTACTCGGTGATGCCGGCCACGCAGTCGGCGTCGTCGGGCACGACGTAGTAGCTGTGCACGAAGTAGAAGCGTGCGCCGTCGGCGATGCCGCGCCACAGCGGATGCGCTTTCTGCTGCCACACCGCGTTCCAGCCCATGTGCGGCACCTTGAGCTTCTGCCCGTCGGCGAGGCGCATCTTCTCCGCCGGAAAGCGGCGAACCTCGCCGCGCAGGATGCCGAGGCCGGCCACGTCGCCTTCTTCGGAATGGCCGAAGAGCATCTGCTGGCCGATGCAGATGCCGAGGAAGGGCTTGCTCGCGGCGGCATCGATCACCGCCTGCTTCAGACCGCGCGCTTCGAGTTCGCGCATGCAGTCGGGCATGGCGCCCTGGCCGGGAACGACGACGCGCCCGGCGGCAGCCACCACCGCCGGGTCGGCGGTGACGACGACCGGCCTGTCGCCGGCGACGTGCTCCAGCGCCTTGGCCACCGAGCGCAGGTTGCCCATGCCATAGTCGACGACGGCAATGCTGCCCCGCGTCGCGCCGGACATTACAGCGCGCCCTTGGTCGAAGGGATGGCGCCGCCGGCGCGCGGGTCGGTCTCGACGGCCATGCGCAGCGCGCGGCCGAAGGCCTTGAACACGGTTTCCGCCTGATGGTGGGCGTTTGTGCCACGCAGGTTGTCGATGTGGATCGTCATCTGCGCATGGTTGACCAGCCCCTGGAAGAATTCGCTGACCAGGTCGACGTCGAACTGGCCGATCCAGGCGCGCGTGAAGGGAACGTGGAATTCGAGGCCGGGCCGGCCGGAGAGGTCGATCACCACGCGCGACAGGGCTTCGTCGAGCGGCACGTAGGCGTGGCCGTAACGGCGCAGCCCCTTCTTGTCGCCGAGCGCCTTGGCCAGCGCCTGGCCGATGCTGATGCCGACGTCCTCGACGGTGTGGTGCGCATCGATGTGCAGATCGCCCCTGGCGGTGACGTCCAGGTCGATCGCGCCGTGGCGGACGATCTGGTCGAGCATGTGGTCGAGAAAGGGAACGCCGGTATCGAGCCTGCCGACGCCGCTGCCGTCGAGATCGATCTTTACCGAGACCTGCGTCTCCAGGGTGTCGCGAGTGATTTGAGCCTGCCGCATGGTAGCTGCCACAAGGGATTTGAACGGGTGGGCATGATACCATCCCGCACTTCCGAACAGCCTGAAAAGCGACTCGCATGAGCAAGTTCTGGAGCGCCGTCGTCCGCGATCTCACCCCCTATGTCCCGGGCGAGCAGCCGAAGCTCGCCAGGTTGACCAAGCTCAACACCAACGAGAACCCGTATCCGCCCAGCCCGCGCGCGCTCGCCGCGCTCGCCGGGGAGCTTGGCGACGACGGGGCGACGCTGCGCCTCTATCCCGATCCGAACGCCGAGCGGCTGAAGGCGGCGATTGCCCGCCACTTCGCCGGCTTCGGCATCGCGCCGGCCAACGTCTTCGTTGGCAACGGCTCCGACGAGGTGCTGGCGCACGCCTTCCCGGCACTGCTCAAGCACGGGAAACCGATCCGTTTCCCCGACGTCACCTACAGCTTCTATCCGGTGTATTGCGGGCTGTACGGCGTTGACCACGAGACGGTGGCGCTCGACGACGATTTCGCCATCGTCGCCGACGATTACCTGAAGCCGGGCGCGCGTGGCTGTGGCGGCATCATCTTCCCCAATCCGAACGCGCCCACCGGACGGCTTCTGCCGCTCGACGAAATCGAGCGCATCGTCGCCGGCAACCCGGAGGCCGTGGTGCTGGTCGACGAGGCTTACATCGACTTTGCCGGCGATGCGATCCCGACGGCGATCGCGCTGGTGGCGAAATACCCGAACCTGCTCGTCGTGCAGACGCTTTCCAAGTCGCGCTCGCTGGCCGGGCTGCGCATCGGCTTCGCCATCGGCCACGCCGACCTGATCGAGGCGCTGGAACGGGTCAAGAACAGCTTCAACTCCTATCCGCTCGACCGGCTGGCCATCGCCGCCGCCGCCGCCGCGATGGACGACGAGGCGCACTTCGACGCCACCCGCCGCGCGGTGATGCAAAGCCGCGAGGCGCTGGTCGGAGAACTCGGCCGGCTCGGTTTCGAGACGCTGCCTTCGGCCGCCAACTTCATCTTCACCCGCCACCCCCGGCACGACGCCGGCGCGCTCGCCGCGGCGCTGCGCGAGCGCGGCATCATCGTCCGCCATTTCAGAAGCCCGCGCATCGAGCAGTTCCTGCGCATCACCATCGGCACCGACGATGAGTGCGCCACGCTGCTCGCCTCACTCAAGGAGATCCTGTAAATGTACGACCCGATCACCGCCTCGCACGTCGACCACGCCATCCGCTCGCGCCGCTCGATCCGCCGCTTCCTGCCGACCCCGGTGCCGCGCAAGACGGTGGAGGAACTCCTCGCGCTCGCCTCGCGCGCGCCGTCCGGCACCAATGTCCAGCCGTGGAAGGTGTATGCCCTTGCCGGCAAGGACAAGGCCGCCCTGTCGGCCGCCATTCTGGCGAAGCACGACGGCCCCGGCATGGATGGCCGCGAGTTCGACTACTACCCGACCGAATGGGCCGACCCCTGGCTCTCCCGCCGGCGCAAGATCGGTTTCGACCTCTACGGCCTGCTCGGCATCGGCAAGGACGACAAGGCGCGCATGAAGGTGCAGATGGGCCGCAACTACCAGTTCTTCGACGCGCCCGTCGGCCTCGTCTTCACCATGGACAAAAGCCTCGGTCGCGGCATGTTCCTCGACTACGGCATGTTCCTCGCCAACATCATGACCGCCGCCCGCGCGCGCGGCCTCGATACCTGCGCGCAGGCCGCCTTCGCCGACTACCACCAGACGATCCGCGAGGTGCTCGGCATCCCGGAAAACGAGCTGGTGGTCTGCGGCATGTCGCTCGGCTTCGCCGATCCGGATGCCCCCGAAAACCGGCTGGTGACGGAGCGCGAACCGGTCGAGAACTTCACCGAATTCCGCGGTTTCTGAAACGGCGGCAGATCGCTCCGGCCGCGAGGCGCTTAGCAGTCGAGCTGGCGCAGGCCGTCGATACCGGCCGGCGCCACCGGCAGCCACGGCACCAGCGCGCAGCGCGGCGCCAGTTCGTCGGCGACGCGGCGAATGAACGGAATCTCGCATTCGCCGCGTAGCGACAGCAGCGGGTCGCGCGTGCCGCTGGCCAGCAGGCTCTGCTCGATCACCCAGGCGAAGGGCGCGATGCCGGCGCGCGCCAGGTCGCGTTGCAGGCGCTCGGCCTCGTGCACCGGCGTCGCCTCGGCCAGCGTGACGACGATCACCTTGGTGTAGTCGGCATCGCGCAGCCGCGGCAGCAGTTCGCGCACCGCTTCCGGCATCTCGCCGCGCGTGCGCAGTACCTCGCGGTGGTAGGCCTCGGCGGCGTCGAGCAAGAGCAGCGTGTGGCCGGTCGGTGCCGTGTCGAGGACGACGAAACCGTCGCGGCCGCGGTCGACCTCGCGCGCGAAGGCGCGGAAGACGGCGATCTCCTCGGTGCACGGCGAACGCAGGTCCTCTTCGAGCAGTGCGCGGCCGGCGGCATCCAGGCTGGCCGAGGCTTTGGCCAGCACCTCGGCGGTGTACTCGGCGACCTCCTTCTGCGGGTCGATGCGACCAACCGAAAGGCCCGGCAGTTCGTCGCCGACGGCGGCGGCGACGTGCGCCGCCGGGTCGGTGGTCGACAGATGCACGGCATGGCCGCGCGCCGCCAGTGCGACGGCGATGGCCGCGGCGACGGTGGTCTTGCCGACGCCGCCCTTGCCCATGGTCATGACGACGCCGTGGCCGCTCGCCGCGATCTCGTCGATCAGTGGGGCGAGGCCGGCCGGCAATTCGGTGCGCGCGGACGAGGCCGCTGCCGGGCGGGCGGCCCGCGCCGGGTCGGCGACGACGCGCAGCGCGTCGAGGCCGACGGTGCCGCGCGGCAGGAAGGGAACGACGCTGCGCGGCAGGCCGGCGAGGCCGGCCGGCATCGCCAGCAGCGCGTCGCCGGCGCGGCGGGCGAAGGCGGCGGCGATCGCATCGAAATTCGCATCGTCAGTCGGGCCGACCGAGAACAGCCCGTTGATCGCCAGCCGCAGGTTGCCGACGCCGAGCGCCGCCAGTTCGCCGCGCGTGCGTTCGGCCTCGCGCAGCGCCGCCGCGTCGGGGCGGGCGACGAGGACGACGGTGGTTGCCGCCGGGTCGGCGAGGCGGTCGACGGTGGCCGCGTAGAGCGCCTTCTGTTTTTCGAGGCCGGCGAGCGGGCCGAGGCAGGAGGCGCCGCCGGTCGAGGAGTCGATGAAGCCGCTCCATGCCGAGGGCAGCGTCAGCAGGCGCAGCGTGTGGCCGGTCGGCGCGGTGTCGAAGACGACGTGGTCGAAATCGGCGGTCGCCGCCGGGTCGCCGAGCAGCTTGGAAAACTCGTCGAAGGCGGCGATTTCGACCGTGCAGGCGCCGGAGAACTGTTCCTCCATGCTCTGGATCGCCGCCGCCGGCAGGATGCTGCGGTAGGGCGCGACCATCCGTTCGCGGTAGTCGCGGGCGGCGGCCTCGGGGTCGATGTTCAGCGCGAACAGCCTGGGCGCGCCGGGGATCGCCGTCGGCGTACCGCCGAGTTCGGCGCCGAGCACCTCGTCGAGGTTCGACGCCGGATCGGTCGAGACGATCAGCACGCGCCGGCCGGCATCGGCCAGCGCCAGCCCGGTGGCGCAGGCGAGCGAGGTCTTGCCGACGCCGCCCTTGCCGGTGAAGAAGAGGTGGCGGGTCGGCTCGGCGAACATCAGCAGCACCCCTTCGGGCCGCATCCACAGCCGCTTTTCGCCGGCGTCGCCGTGCCGTCGAGCGCAAGGCCGAGCTTCTGCGCCAGCTGCGCGCGCGAGGGGTAGAGGCCGGTGGTCGCGATCTGGCCGTCGACGACGAGGATCGGCAGGCGGTCGATACCGGCCTCCATCTCCTTGACTACCGCCGGGTTGGCGGCGAAGGCCTGCGGCTCCTGGCCGAGGTTGTGGCGGGAAACGGCGACGCCCTGCGCCTCGACCCACTGCAGATCGGCGGCGAACTGCGCCAGCACCGGGTCGACGTCGACGCCGCAGACGCCGGTGGAACAGCACATGGCGGGATCGAAGACTTCGAGTTTTTTCATGAGGCTTCCTTTCAAGGTGCGACAAGCGTTCGGGAATGCGACCGGCCTCTGCCGGCAAGCGTCTTCAGTGGTTTTGTTCGTACCAGCCCCTGGTTGCGTTGACCATGCGTACCAGCCAGAGCATCACCGGCACCTCGATCAGTACGCCGACCACCGTCGCCAGCGCGGCGCCGGAGTCGAAACCGTAGAGGACGATAGCCACCGCCACCGCCAGCTCGAAGAAGTTCGAGGCGCCGATCATCGTCGACGGGCCGGCGATGTTGTGGGCGACGCGGAAGCGGCGATTGAGCCAGTAACCCAGGCCGGCGATGAACAGGCCCTGGAGCAGGATGGGCACGGCGAGCATGGCGATGATCAGCGGCTGGGCGGCGATGGCTTCGCCCTGGAAGGCGAAGAGCAGCACCAGCGTGGCCAGCAGCGCCATCATCGTGAATGGCGCGATGCGCGCGGCGGCCGACTGGAAAGCGGCCTCGCCACCGGCCATGAAGTGCCGGCGCAGGCCCTGTGCGATGGCCAGCGGGATGACGATGTACATCACCACCGACAGCAGCAGCGTGTCCCACGGAATCGGAATCGCCGAGACGCCGAGCAGGAAGGCGACGATGGGAGCGAAGACGAAGACCATCACCAGGTCGTTCAGCGCCACCTGCGAGATGGTGAAGTTGGCGTCGCCGCGACACAGGTTGCTCCAGACGAAGACCATCGCCGTGCACGGCGCGGCGCCGAGCAGGATGAGGCCGGCGATGTAGCTGTCGAGCTGATCGGCGGGCAGATACGGTGCAAAGACGTGGCGGATGAACAGCCAGCCGAGCGCGGCCATCGTGAACGGCTTCACCGCCCAGTTAACGAACAGCGTGATGCCGATGCTGGCGCCCTGCTTCTTCACCTCGTGCAGCGAGCCGAAGTCGATCTTCATCAGCATCGGGATGATCATCACCCAGATCAGCAGACCGACCGGAATGTTGACCTGCGCCACTTCCATGCGGCCGATGGCCTGGAACAGCGTTGGCGCGATCTGGCCGAGGACGATGCCGGCGATGATGCAGAGCACCACCCACAGGCTCAGCCAGCGTTCGAAGAAGCCCATCGGGCTGCCGGCGATTTCCTTCGCGGTGATTTCGCATTGCCTGCTCATTCGGCGGCCTCGTGGATCTTTCGCGCCGCCGCCTTCACCTCGTCGGCGGACATCGTTTCCAGCGGCAGGGCGAGGAAGGCCTCGATGCGCGCGCGCAGCTGCCGGTAGGCGAGCTCGAAGGCCTCGCGGCGCGCTGCCATCGGCTCGACGTGCGCCGGGTCCGGAATGCCCCAGTGGGCGGTGGCCGGGTGGCCGGGCCAGATCGGGCAGGCCTCGCCGGCGGCGCTGGCGCAGACGGTGAAGATGAAATCGATCTGCGGTGCGCCGGGGGCGGCAAATTCGTCCCAGGACTTGCTGCGGGCTTCGGGGAGTGGGATGCCGTGCTTTGCCAGCGTTTCCAGCGCCACCGGATTGACCTTTCCGCTCGGCTGGCTGCCCGCGGAGAAGGCACGCACCCGCCCCGCCCCGAGATGGTTGAACAGCGCCTCGCCGAGGATCGAGCGGGCGGAATTGCCGGTGCATAGCACCAGCACCTTGAGCGGTCGGGTCATCGGCTCTTCTCCGGTGCGCAGGCGGCAGGCGCGCAGGTGTCGACGATCTCGCCGCAGCCGAGGCCGCCGCAGCAATCCTCGGTGAGGAAGCGCAGCAGATCGTTCATCGCCTCGTAGCGCGTCGCGTAGTAGATGAACCGCCCCTCCTGACGGGCGCTGACGAGACCCGAGGCGACCAGTTCCTTGAGGTGGAAGCTGAGACGGCCGTCGGCGGCGACATCGAGCGCTTCCGCCAGGCGGCCGACGGAAAGCCCCTGTTCGCCGGCGCGGACGAGCAGGCGGAAGGCGCGCAGACGCGTTTCGTGGGCGAGGGCGCCGAGGGCGGCGGTGGCGATATTCAATTCCATATTTAAATGATAGTTGAAATGTTTGTTGTGCGACAAGCGGGACAGGCGATGCGTTTTCGGCTGCGGGTTCTGGTCGTGGTGAAGGCTGTAGAACCCGGTTGCTCCGGCCGTAGGGGGGGATGCTCTCGGCAGGCCGACGGCAAATCGGCGGCAGATCAACGGGAGACCAACGGCAGATTGAGGTGGAACGATGGTGGCCTGGGAAAGGCCGGGGCTGCGCTTATTGCGGCGGTTCGTCCTTTTCGCGGGCTTCCGCCCTGAGCTTGTCGCCGATCGGGTCGTCGGGGTTGATGAGCAGAACGGCGATCTGCAGGATCAGCAGGGGGAAGAGGCTCAGGGCCATCGCGTCGAGCGAGCCGGTGCCGATCAGCATCACGGCCGGCAACACGAGCATTCCGGTTCCGACGAATGCAAGCAGTGACTCCTTGTTCATGCCAGCCTCCCCTCGGTGTCAGTGGCATCCGGCGGGCCGCGCGTGCGGGAGACCGGACGGGAAACCGGGCTGGATTTGTCAGCCAGCCGTCAGGGAAGCTTATACCTCACCCGCTCCCGTCGTCCATCTGGAAGATGCTGGAACGGGCAATCCGGGTTGCGTTTTGTCGGTAGCGCAGGATGGGAGCGATCGCGGCGACGAAGAATGCCACCGCGTCGCCGACGGCCAGGCGCCGGATGAGCTTGAACGACCTTAACCGCGGTGACAGCGCCTCGACGGTGGCGGATGCGTCCAATACGATGGATTCGGAATGTTGCGAAAGTGTCTCAAAATGACGAAGAGGCATTTTATTCCGACAGACAGCCCCTCCGGACTTGCTGGCGTGGTGCTACCTTCGTGGCAGCGAAAACCAAAACCGCATGTGATGTAAACGGATGGAAAACATGAATCGAACCCTTTCCGGAAAGCCCGCTTCGTCCTGGCCGCGTCTCGTGCCGCCGCTGGTGCTGCTGCTTTGCCTGGCCCTGACCTACGTTGCCCAGGCCGGCTTCCGGAATGCCAACGAG
>JAVFAT010000037.1:0-11667 GCA_034002385.1 Azospira sp.
CCGCTAAATGGCCACCCCGCTAAATGGCCGTCCGGCTCCCCGCCAGTTCTTCTTGCCGCCTCCCTCATCGTACCCGCCGGTGTGCCAATCCCTTGAGAGGTGCCGAGCAACGCAGGACAGTCGGGGGAAGTCGGCTGGCGTTGTCCGAGGCCCGCAGGGCCGAGTTTAGCCAGCCGCCCGACTGTCCGAGTAGCGCAGGGAAGCCCCGCAGGGGCCACCGACCAGGGTCGCTTTTTCTTTGGCTACTTTCTTTTGGCGAAGCAAAAGAAAGTACGCCCGCGCGTCAGGCGCGGAACACAGCGGTGTAAAAACCGAAAACGCCAGTAAGGGCGCAAAACAAAGCAGGGAAAAGCGCCAACGCCAGGAAGGGCGCGAAACACCCACCTTGCTTCGGTTCGAACAAGCGACCAGAAAGTCTCTGCCCTCTGGTTCGCTTTGATTAATTGGGAAAAATACTCTCCCTTGTTTCAGGGAAAGCGACTACCTCATCCCCAGCCACGCAACAACGCAACCCCGTGCGCGCCGTGCCCCCAGGCTTCGGACAGTGCGTCCGGCGACATGCCGCCGAGGGCGAAGACCGGCAGCGGGCTATGTTCGATCAGTCGCGCGAAGGCCGTCCAGCCGAGGCTTGCGGCTTGCGGGTGCGTCGGCGTCGGCTTCACCGGGCCGAGCAGCGCGTAGTCGAGGTCGAGTTGCGTGGCGCGGCGCAGTTCTTCCGCGTCGTGGCACGAGGCGCCGACCCAGGCGAAATCCGGCCGCGTGGCGCATTGTCGCAGCGCGTGTGCCGACAGGTGCAGGCCGTCGGCGCCGATGCGGCGAGCGAGGCCGGCGTCATCGTTTACGACGACCAGTGCGCCGTGCCGCCGCGCCAGCGCCAGCACGGCGCGCGCGAAAGCCTCGCGCGGCGCCGCCGCCAGCCCCTTGTCGCGCACCTGCACGAAGGAGAGGCCGTTTTCCAGCGCTGCTGCAAGCCGGGCGAGTTCGGCGTCGACGCCGTTTTCTTCGGCATTGGTGAGTGCGCACACCGTCGGCAGTGCCAGCCCCTTCAGGATCGGCCCGTTCGCCGGCAGGATCGGTTCGACCGGCGGTGGCTTTGCCGTGTAGTCGTCGATCGGCAGCCAGGCGATGGCTTCGTGTTCGTGCGGATGGATGTCGCCCTCCCAGGCGGTGACGCGGAAGAAACGGATGCGTACCGTCGCGTGCGGATAGACGAATTCGCGCGTGAGCCAGGGCGTCGCCCGCGTGACGGCAATGCCGAGTTCTTCGCGCAGCTCGCGCACCAGTGCATCGTGGAAGGTTTCGCCCGTTTCGACCTTGCCGCCGGGGAATTCCCACCAGCCGGCGTAGACCTTGCCTTGCGGGCGGCGGGCAAGCAGGAATTCATTGTATGCATTGTGTGCGCCGCCTGCGCCAACTGCCTCGCCGGCGACGACATCCTTGCCGGCGCGCAGCAGCACGGCGGCGGAGACCAGCGTCACCGCGCGTTCCGCGCCATCTCCGGCGGAAGCGTTGCCGCCAACGTTTTCTTCCTGCGGCGTGGCAGGGGCGTCCGGCAGGACGGCGCGAGGCATTCCGCTCATTTCCTTTTCTTCGCCGCTTCGCCGGTCTGCTTGCCGCTCTGCTTGCCGGCTTGTGGGTCGGCCTGCGTGCCAGCCTGCATCCCAACCTGCATCCCAACCCTATCCCTGGCGAACTGCCAGGCGACGCGGCCGCTGCGCGAGCCGCGCTGCAAGGCCCAGTTCAGCGCGTCGCGTTCGGCGCCGGCGATGTCCGCCTCGGCGACGCCGAAATGGCGCAGCCAGTGGGCGACGATGTCGAGGTATTCCTCCTGCGAGAACGGGTAGAAGGAGATCCACAGGCCGAAGCGTTCCGACAGCGAAATCTTCTCCTCGATGGCCTCGCCGGGGTGGATCTCGCCGTCGACGCTGTGCGCCTCCAGGTTCTCCGCGAAATATTCCGGCATCAGATGGCGGCGATTCGACGTGGCGTAGATCAGCACGTTGTCCGGCGGTGCCGCGACCGAGCCGTCGAGTGCCACCTTCAGCGCCTTGTAGGTGGCGTCGCCGGCCTCGAACGAGAGGTCGTCGCAGAAGATCATGAAGCGCTCGGGGCGGCCGTCGAGCTGGTCGACGATGTCCGGCAGGTCGACGAGATCGGCCTTGTCCACCTCGATCAGGCGCAGCCCCTTCTTCGCGTATTCGTTGAGCAGCGCCTTGATCAGCGAGGACTTGCCGCAGCCGCGTGTGCCGGTCAGCAGCACGTTGTTCGCCGGCCGGCCGGCGACGAACTGGCGCGTGTTGGCGTCGACGCGCGCCTTCTGGTCGTCGATGTCCTGCAGATCCTTCAGCCGGATCGGATGCGGCTTCTGCACCGCCTGCAGCCAGCCGCGGCCGTTGGCCGCCTTGCGCCAGCGGAAGGCGACGGCGGCGCGCCAGTCGGGTTCGGCCGGTGGCGAGGGCAGCGCGGACTCGATGCGGTCGAGCAGGCGCTCGGCACGTTGCAGGAAACTGGCGAGCTGCGGCAGGGGATCGGTCATGGCTTTCGCTAGAATGCGCGCTTGGGAAAACACCGAACTCTAGCGAAAGCCATGACCAAACTCCATCGCGCGCTTTGCCTCGCGCTCCTGTCGGCCCTTGTCGCCGCCTGCACGACGACGCGGATCGAAGACGCTGCGGATGGCGCGGGCGCCGCGCCGAAAACCGCTGCGGCGGCCCCCTGCCCGGCTTGCGCACCGTGCCCGAAATGCCCCGGCGAGGAAGCGCCGCCGGCCGCCGAGCCGTTGCAGGCGGCGCGCTGGGAGGATGTGCCGGGCTGGGCCGGAGACGACCAGCGTGCCGCCTGGCCGGCTTTCCTGTACAGCTGCCAGGCCCTCGCCAGCCGAGCGCAGTGGCCGCTCTGGCGACCGGCCTGCGAGGCGGCGAAAGCGGTCGACGCAGGCGATGCGGAGGCCGTCCGCCGTTTCTTCGAGCAGGAATTCCAGCCTTTTTCCGCCATCAATCCCGATGGCAGCGATACCGGCCTCGTCACCGGCTACTACGAGCCGCTGCTCACCGGCAGCCGCGAGCGCGACGCGCGCCATCGTCATCCGCTGCACGCGCCGCCGCCCGACCTGCTGACCATCGACCTCGGCAGCGTGCTGCCCGACCTGAAGAACCGCCGCCTGCGCGGCCGCCTCGTCGGCAACAAGGTGCTGCCCTACTGGTCGCGCGCCGAACTCGTCGAGCGCGAGAGTGCTCACGCTGCGGCGCCGGTGCTGCTCTGGGTCGACGACGCGATCGAAGCCTTCTTCCTGCAGATTCAGGGTTCGGGGCGAGTCCGCCTGCCGTCCGGCGAGATGGTGCGCGTCGGCTATGCCGACCAGAACGGCCATCCGTACAACTCCATCGGCCGCGTGTTGATCGAGCGCGGCGAACTGCGGCCGAACGAGGCCTCGATGCAGGGCATTCAGGCCTGGGCGCGGGCCAATCCGCAGAAGCTCGACGAACTGCTCAACGCCAACCCGAGCTACGTCTTCTTCCGCGAACTGCCGTCGAAGTTCGGCCCCGAGGACGGCCCGCCCGGCGCGCTCGGCGTGCCGCTCGTCGCCGAACGCACGATTGCCATCGACCCGCGCCACATCCCGCTCGGTGCCCCGGTCTTTCTCGCCACGACGCGGCCCAATTCGGATGCGCCGCTGCGCCGGCTGGTGATGGCGCAGGACACCGGCGGCGCCATCAAGGGCGTGGTGCGCGCCGACTTTTTCTGGGGCTTCGGCGCCGCTGCAGGCGCCGAAGCGGGGCGCATGAAGCAGCGCGGGCGGATGTGGGTGCTGCTGCCGCCGGGCGCGGCGCCGAGATAAAGGACGGGGAAGCCGGGGCGGCCGAAGGCGCGGCAGCACCGGCGTCTGCGGCGGTGCAAGGGCCGCGGCAGGGCGGCCGGAACGCGGCGGCCCTGACGCGACGCTCAAGCGGCCCCGACGGGCGTGCTCAGGCAGACGCGGTTCTTGCCGGCGTTCTTGGCCGCGTACATGGCGGCATCGGCGCTGGCCACCAGCGCCACGCCGTCTTCGCCGTCGCCGGGGAACCGCGCCACGCCGACGCTGGCTGAAATGCGCACCGGGCCGCCGTCGTAATCGAATGGTTCCGCCAGCGCGCGGACGATCTTTTCGGCCACCGGCACGCAATCCGCCTGGCGCGCGAGCGTCGTCAGCGCGATGCAGAACTCGTCGCCGCCGAAACGCGACACCGTGTCTTCGGCGCGCACGCAGCCTTCGAGACGGCGGGCAACCTGTTGCAGCAGCGCATCGCCGGCGGCATGACCGCCACTGTCGTTTACCGCCTTGAAGCCGTCGAGGTCGATGTAGAGCACGGCGACGACATGTCCGTGCCGGCGCGCCGATTCGAGCATCTTGCCGAGCCGGTTCTCGAACAGCGCGCGGTTGGCGAGGCCGGTCAGCGGATCGTGCAAGGCATCGTGCGACAGGCGTGCTTCCAGCGTCTTGCGGGCGCTGATGTCCTGCGTCACCGCGACCAGGAAATCCGGTTGTCCGTGCGCATCGTTCACCACGCCGAGCGCCTCGCACACCCACAGGGTGCTGCCATCCTTGCGCCGGTAGGTCTTTTCGATCTCCGGCGAAAGCGCCGATGCGTCCGATGCGGCCGCCGACAGCCGCTGCGTGAAGAAGCGTTGCGCCTCCTCCCGGCAGCTCGCCTCGCACAGGTCGAAAACCGTGCGCGCGCGTAACTCGTCTTCGTCGTGGCCGAGCATCCGGCAGAATTTCTCGTTGGCGCCGAGGATGCGGCCATCGGGCGCGATGTGCGCGATACCCGTCGCCGCCTGGTGGAATGTCGCCCGGAACAGGGCCTCGCTCGCCGCCAGGGCCTCGCTTGCCGATCGCTGACGCGCCAGCGCCATCGCCAGCAGGACGGAAAGGACGATGAGTACCGCCGTCGCGCCGGAAGCCATCATCAGGTAGGACGAACGGCGTTGCATCACCGTCGCCAGATCGTCGTCGTAGGCCGTGCCCACTGCCACCATCAGCGGATAGTCGGCGACGCTGCGATAGCTGACGATGCGTGCCACGCCATCGATGGCGGTGCCGTCGTCAATGAGGCTGCCGTCGCGGGCCTGTGCCCGGCGCTGGAACCAGGGCAGTTCGCCGGCCGCCAGCCCGAAGCTGTTTTCGTTGCCGATCCGTCGCCCGCGCACGATGCCGTCGAGGCCGGTGACTTCGAGCAGCCCCCGGTCGCCGAGCCTGACCAGCCGATGGAAGCCGGTGATGCTGTCCGGATCGACCGAGATCACCACGACACCGCCGAAGCTGCCATCGGCGCGCGTGATGCGCAGCGACATCGGAATCCGCCACTGTCCGGACACCCGGCCGAGCACCGGCGGGCTGATGAACAGCGCATCGTCCGTCGCCTCGCGCTGGGCGATGAAGAACTCGCGGTCGGCGTAATTCACCGCGCCGACCGGCAGGCTGCTGCTGACCACCTCGCCGTTTTCATCGACGATGCTGATGATGGTGAACATCGTCTCGCGGATCACCCCCTGTTCGATCCAGCGGCCGAGGTCGATGCCGGCGCCGTGCCGGAGATACTGCTCGCGGACGAAGACGGATACCTGCTCGGCGGCCTTCAGGGTACGGAATACCTGCCGCTCGAAGGCGATGGACAGGTTGGCATTGGCGTCGATGGCCGCCGCCTCTGCCTGCTCGCGCTGGAAAGCGATGCGTTGCAGGGTCGTCAGCCAGAGGCCGGCAATGGCGAGCAGGCAAAGCAGCGCGATGGCGCTGCGGCGGGAAAGGCCGGCGAAGCGGCTCCGGTGGGCGCCGGCGGGCAAGGCAGCGGAGTGCTTGCCGGAAAATGGCCGGTGCGGCGTCATCGCAGGAACTCCGGATGTTCATGAAAATGGAAAGGCCCGGACTCTACCGCGTCCCGCCGCCGGGTAGAACCGTTTCGTCTTACGCGGCCAGGTGCGCCGCCAGAAATTCGACACATATCCGTAACCGTCCCGAACTCGACAGCCGCGACGGATACACCGCCCACACATCCACCCGCTGCGCGTATTCCGGCAGCACGCGCACCAGATCGCCGCGTTCGAGGCTCGCCCCGACATCCCAGATCGAGCGCAGGATGATGCCGTGGCCGTCGATGGCCCACTGGTGAACGATTTCGCCGTTGCTTGCCGAGAGCGGGCCGCCGACCTTCACCGTTTCCTCGCCGCGCGGGCCGTGCAACGTCCACCGCCCGAAATCCTGGTAACGCTCGCGGATGACGATGCAGCGATGCCGCGTCAGCCCGGCGAGCGTTGCCGGCGTGCCGTGCGCGGCGAGATAGGCCGGCGCGGCGCAGAGCACGCGCTCGTTGGCCGCCAGCCGGCGCGAGATGAGGTACGGCTCGTGTGCCTCGCCGAAGCGTATGTCGAGGTGGAAGCCTTCGTCGATCAGGTCGACCGGCCGGTCGAGCAGTTCGAGCTGGATCTCCAGGCCGGGATGATGCTTCGCCAGCGCGGAAAGCGCCGGTGCGATGCGGTTGCGGCCGAAGCCGGAGCTGGTGCAGATGCGCAGCAGGCCGCGCGCGCTGGCGCGCGTCTCGGAAACGGCATCGGCGAGCTGGTCGGCGTCGTCGAGGATGCGCTGCGCCCAGAGCAGCGCGCTCTCGCCCTGCGCGGTCAGTGCCACCGAGCGCGTCGTCCGGTGGAGCAAGCTTGCGCCGAGCGTCGCTTCGAGCAGTGCGATGCGCTTGCTGACGACGGCCCGGGAGACACCCAGTTCGCGCGCGCCGGCAGCGAAGCTGCGCAGGCGGGCGACAGTGCAGAACAGGTGGAGATCGTCGATGCGCGGCGATTCTTTCATGGAGGAGTTTCCCGGCAAGCCCGGCAACGGGAGCAGGCATGAACGCCGCCGGGGGCGTTCGTGCCCTGCCCGGGTCGCCGGGAGCATTGTTCACGATTCGTGAATTATGCGGCCTCGATTCGAGCGATTTCAAACGCATTGTCGCCTGATAAGCTTGCCCGAAGCCTCTTCTGGCCAGCCGCCACCGTGGCGCCGGCCATCCCGCACCGGACACTGAATGGAACCCCTGCTCGCTTTCGCCCTCCCGTTGCTGCTCGGCGCCTTGCTCGGCGGCGTCGGGGGGCTGCTTGGCATCGGCGGCGGCATCATCGCCATTCCGGTGCTGGCGATGGGCTTCGGCATGAGCCAGCAGATGGCGCAGGGCACGGCGCTGGTGATGATCATGCCGAACGTGCTGCTCGCCTTCTGGCGTTACCACCAGCGCCACCCGATGCCGCTGACCACGATCGGCCTGCTCGGCGCCTGTGCCATGCTCGCCACCTGGCCGGCGGCGCTGCTGGCGATCCGCCTCGATTCGCAGGTGCTCGGCCTGTGCTTCGCCGCTTTCCTGGTCGGGCTGGCGCTTTACTTCCTGCACGGCGCGCGCGGCAGCGCGCCCGTCGACACGAAAGGCGCCGGCTGGCATCCGCGCCTGATGCCCGGGGTCGGCGCACTCGGCGGCTTCATGTCCGGCCTCTTCGGCGTTGGCGCCGGCCTTGTCGTGGCGCCGATTCTGGTGCGCGGCTTCGGGCTGCGGCAGGCGGTGGCGCAGGGCATGGGGCTGGCGACGGTGGTGCCGGGCAGCGTGCTCGCGCTCGCCACCTTCGCAGGGGCGAAGCAGGTCGACTGGCAAACCGGCGCGCTGCTCGCCGTTGGCGGCATGAGCACGATTTCCTGGGGGGTTTCGCTGGCGCACCGCCTGCCGGAAAGAAAGCTGCGCCGGCTGTTCGCGCTGATGCTGCTGCTTACGGCGGGGCTGATGATCGCGCGCGCCGTCGCTTGAGCGGCTATGCCAGGCGTGGCCCGGCGAGATCGCGCGCCACCGAGCGACGGGCGGCACGCTCCAGCCTTTCGGCAATCTCCGGCAAAGCGATGCCGTGGCGCGCGCGCAGTTCCTTCGCGTGGTTGTGCAGCCAGCGCCAGCGCGGCGTGAAGTGGCGCTCGCAAAAGGCAAAGAGAACATGGTTGCCGTCCTCCGGCACCGGCATGACGATCACCTGTTCGTCGAAGACGGCCATCGCCTCGGCGATCAGCCCGGCGTAACGCTCGCATTCGCCGGCGAGATTGACCACCAGAATCCCCTTCGTCGCCAGTTTCTCCCTGGCGCATTCGAGAAAGTCCCGGCCGGCGAGCGCTGGCGCGAAACCGTGCGCGTCGAAGGCATCGACGAGCAACACGTCGATGCCCGGCGCCGCCCGTGCCAGCCAGCCGGCACCATCGTCGTGCACGATGTCGAGCTGCGGCCCCGGCGGTGGCAGCGCGAAGGCATCGGCAAAGGCAAGCACGCCAGCGTCGATCTCGACGGCGGTGAAGTGCGCCGCCGGTAACCGGGCACGGCAGAAGCGGAGCAAGGAACCGCCGCCCAGCCCGATCAGCGCGATACGTGCCGGCCTCGGATGGAACAGCAGGAAACCGGCCATCATCCGCGTGTAACACAGCGCCAGCGCCTCCGGCTCGGCAATGCGCATGGCACTCTGCATCAGGCGCGTATCGAAATACAGGTAGCGCAGTTCGCCATCATCGACGACGAATGGCTTGTCGTAATCGCCCGCCAGAAGCCGCGCCCGCAACGCCCCCGAACCGGCTTCCGGCGGCTCGTCGAGCAGGATCGTGCCGATCTCGGTGGCAAACGGGCTGGGCAGGGTGAAATAGCGGGAGCAGCGCATCGGCGGGGCGGGGCGTGGGGTGGTTTCAGCCTCCCACCAGCAACACGTTCATTTCCGCCATTCCGGCATCCGGCACGCCCACCACCTCGATCACCAGCGTGTCCGGGTCACCGACGTGCAGGTAAGCGCCTTCCCCCAACGGCAGCCAACCGATGGATTCGGCCTGAATGACGGCGTGTTCGGCCAGTTCGGCTTGCAGGTCAATCAGCACGATGCGGTCAATTGAACTTCAGCGTATCGCCGCCCTGCAGCTGCTCCAGCGGCGCGGGAAGGTTCTGCTTGAGGCTCTGCAGATAGGCATTGCGCGCGGTCTGGGCGATGGCCAGCCGGACTTGCAGCCGCTGGATTTCCTGCTCGGCCAGTTGCAGCATCTGCAGGTTCTGCTTTGCGGCTTCCGGGAAGGTGTCGGTATCGTATTCGAGGTTGTCGATCTTCAGCTTGGGCATCCCGTTTCCTTGTGAAAGTCGGTGCTGGCGGGACGGCAATATTACCGAAACTCGGGGGGCTTTTGTCCCTGGCTGCGATTGAGCAGGAAGAGTTGCTCGAAGCGGTTGACCTGGACGCCGCCGCCGCTGACCGGGCTGGCGAGGTAGGCGATGTCGTTGCTGCTGCGTGCCTTGGTCATCAGGTGCGTGTTGAGCCGCTCGGAAAACAAAGTGCCTGTCCTTTTGTTTTTCCTTTGTTTTCCATGAAAAAAGCCACCGGGTCTTTCACCGGGTGGCTCCAAAGAAAATGGCACTGCGAGCGTGCCATCGGGGGAATCAGGTTAGTGGGGGCAGGTTGCCGGGGAACGGATTGGGTGATTCATTCGGCGGTGTCCTCTCACACCTCCGCCGAGGTCAGGGTGGCAGATTCTGCTTCAGCTCGTCGATGTCGACGTCATTCCGCCAATGCGTCGATCACCGCTTGCGGATTGCGCTCAATCACGTTGAGCAGCACCAATGCAGGACCCTGTGGATTGCGATCACCACGTTCCCAGTGTCGCAGCGTCGCCGTTGAAAAACCAAAGCGCGCGGCAAACTGCTCTTGAGTCATTCCCACTTTGGCCCGCACAGCCTTCACGTCGACGACCCGGGGGCGATGCACACGAACGCCGCTGGTTTCCCCCCTGCCGTGGGCAATCGCCTCGTGCAAGCCCTGTTTGATACTTTCGAATGCCGTACTCATGGTGTCACCCTTTCTTTCCAGATTCTTACCAGCGCGTCGGTCAAATCGGCCAGTTCATTGCGCTCGGCCTTTGTCAGGTTGGCCTTGTCACCTTTGGCAAAGAGCGTGAGCAGGTACAGCGGCATGAAATCATCGTGGAAAAGTAAATCACGCGCACGCCGCCACTCTTGCCCTGCCCGCCACGACGCCAGCGTAGTTTGCGCACCCCACCCGTGCCTTCGATGATGTCCCCGGCCTTCGGATGTTCGGCCAGGTAGTTGATCAAATCCTGGCGCTCATCGGCAGACAGTAACTTGTCGGCCAAGCTGATGTAGGTTGGCAGTTCGGCGATGCCGTACAGGGTTTCGAGCATGGTCAAGTCTAATCCAATGGATTAGGCATTTCAAGGATGGTTACAGGCCGATGTTTGAAAGACCTTGACTTAAGCGGATTCCTGCATCCAGCGGGGAATATCCCGACTGCCGTGCAGGATGCGCCAGACGTCGATGTGGTCGGTCTGCTCGATGTAAAAAATCAGATAGGGATGACGCTTGGTCTGCCAGAACCTCAACCCAGGCAAGTCCAGCTCATGGGCAAAACGCGGGGAACCTGTCGCGGGGTGACGCCCGATATGTGCCAGCGCCTGTTCAAGCTTGTCGATGAAATCCAGTGCTGCCGTGAGCGCTCCCTCAGACAGGTAATGCGCCAAGACGTCATCCGCATCCTGACGCGCCAAGTCTCGTAAAACGACCGGTTTGCTGGTCACGAACCGTTGCTTTGGCGTACCCGGGAACGCAAGCCATCGAAGTACCGGGCATCGACGACGACACTGGGTACTGACGACGCGCCGGCCAACAGCAGATCACGCAACTGCTGGCGATCCTGATCCTTGCGGATCAGCTCACGCACATATTCGCTACTCGTGCCATAGCGCCGCTGCTCGACCTGTTGATCGACGAAGGTTTTGAGGCTGTCTGGCAATGAAATGTTCATTGTGCTCATGGCCCCAGTATATCTACCTTGCCAAATTTTGCCAATAATCACTCGCTGGGTACGCCTAACTGGGGTTACGTTAACGAACGTGGGGATGTAATGACCCAGTGAAAACCTGCTCAGGTGTTAGCCTTAAAGGAGTTGAACCCGATGAGCATGGTGATGGAAGAAGAAATCAAGCGCTGGACAGCCAAGCGCAAGAGCGCGCTGGTGATTGAAATCCTGCAGGGGAAGACCACGGTTGCCGAGGCGAGCCGGGCCTTCGACCTGCCGCCCTCGGAGATCGAGAACTGGATTGATGATGCCAGGCGCGGTATGGAAAACGCACTGCGCACCAATCCGCTGGACATGCGGGAGCAATACGAGAAGCAGCTCAAGGAACTGCAGGAAGTCTACGGCGAGGCGATGCTGGAGTTACGTGCCCGAAAAAAATTGCAGTCCCTGCTGGGCGAGGAAGACAAGTGATCGAGACGATCCACCAGGGACTCATGGCCGACGGCATTCATGTCTCGATCAGCAAGCTGTGTCGTTGGTTCGAAGTGCCACGGCGCAGCGTCTACTACCGTCCGGTGAAGGCAGTACCAAAGGTACAGGAGCACCTGACTGATCCCTTGGTTTGTTTTCGAGGCTGTCGATCTTCAGCTTGGGCGTCCCGTTTCCTTGTGAAAGTCAGCGCTGGCGGGCCCCCCGTCAAATCTTGCCCACCTCATCCGGGACATCCGGTACGGCACTCAGATAGCGCTCGAAATCCTGACGCCGACCATTGGCTGCCTCTTGACGCAAATAGTCCAGCGTCAACATGGATGCCAGTTTTTCTGCTGCAGCGCT
>JAVFAT010000038.1:0-11438 GCA_034002385.1 Azospira sp.
CGCCAGCGACAGTTCGCGCGCCAGCACCATCTGCGAGAAGCCGGCCTGGCCCAGGAAGCTCGCCTTTTCGACGCTGCGGATGTCGCACTGGGTGGAGGCGTGCAGCGCGATCGGCGGCAGGTCGATCTCGAGCAGGCCCATGTCCTGCACGATCAGCGCGTCGGCGCCGGCGTTCCACACGTCCCAGGCGATGCGCCGTGCCGCTTCCAGCTCGTCGTCGTGCAGGATGGTGTTCAGCGCCACCAGCACGCGGGCCTTGTAGCGGTGCGCGTGCTCGCAGAGCCGGCCGATGTCGGCGACTGCGTTGCCGGCGCCGGCGCGTGCGCCGAAGGCCGGGCCGCCGATATAGACGGCGTCGGCACCGTGGTCGATGGCCGCGATGCCGAATTCGCCGCTCTTGGCGGGGGCGAGGAGTTCCAGGGTTTCGGCGTGGTGACGGGAGGGCATGGCGTGTCGGGTGTTGTGGCTTGGCGGATGCGCCGGCTGGCTCAGTGTTCCCTGCCGTCGATGCGCGGCTGCATCAGGCGCGGGATGTAGCGCCAGCCGAGCAGGCCGAAGCAGATGAACCAGCAGGTGGCGGAGGCGTGGATCCAGCCGATGTAGGCTTCGGGCCTGAGCTGCGGCCCGATCACGCGCAGCGCGACGGCGACGATCATGATCTTCAGCAGCAGCTTGTCGAGGCGGTCGAAGACCACCTTGCGGCCGGTGTGACCGTTGGCGATGCGGATGATCATCGCCGGGATGATCAGCCCCATGACGCCGAAGGTGAAGACGTGCACCGGCAGCGTGCCGACCCAGTGCAGGTCGGCGAAGCGGCCGAAACCGTCGAGCAGCAGCTGGGCGACGATGGCGAGGTAGCCGAGGTACATGACGCCGATGTCGAGGCGCGTCATCGCCAGCAGCGGCTTCCAGAAGAAGAAGCGGCCGAGCAGCGCCGAAGCGAGCGTCAGTTCGATGGCGCCGGAGAGCGTCGACGGCAGCAGGCTTTCGAAGACCAGCGCCAGCGCCAGCAGCTTGATCGTGCCGTCGAGCGGGGCCCGGCGCAGGATTTCGGCCTGGAAGACGCCCTTCATGAACTGCGACAGCGTGCGTTCGAGCATCACCAGGAAGGCCAGGCGGAAGAGGGCGAGCGTCATGTTCCAGCCGGCGGCGAAGGTGTCGGCGTCGAACATCAGGTTCTTGGCGACGATGAACAGCGGCAGGGCGACGAGGAAGAAGCCGTTGTCGATGCGGTAGCTGTCGTTCTTGCGGTGGGCGAGCAGTGTTCGCAGCAGCATGACGACGACGGTGCCGAGGAAGAGGTTGCCGGCGACGAGGAACAGGGCCGGCGGCAGGTGGCCGGCGTACCACATGCCGAGCCGCTCCAGCAGCCAGGCGGCGACGAGCAGCATCAGCGGCGTGCCGTGGTAGCCGCGGATGCTCACCCAGTTCTTCGTCGCCGTCAGCAGGAAGCCGCCAAGCACCGCCCAGCCGAAGCCGTAGAACATCTCGTGCGCGTGCCACTGGTTCGGCGAGAGCGGCGATTCGGGCAGCGTGACGGCGCCGGAAAACACCAGCGCCCAGATGATGGGCAGGCTCATGCCGGAGAGGCAGGCGAGCGCGAAGAAGGGGCGGAAACCGACCAGCCAGAGTGGATGCCGGGAAAATTGCATGGAGTGGAATCCTCGTGATGCCTCGTGATGAATCCGGGGCGGCAGCAAAGCCGCGCAGTATACCGCGCCGGCCCGCCGGGCCTGGCGGTGCGCATTTTCTTTCATATGTCATGCGTGCTGCCCGCTCCCCGGAAAACGGGCGAGCGCGGGGGCGCACAATGGCGTAGAATCCGCCGCTGTCTTTAGGCGCGCCATTCGTATGATCCGCAAGCGCCGCGGGGGAGACCGGAACAATGACAGAGAAGTGCGTGGACGATTTCCGTTTGCGATTCGGCAAGCGGGAACTGGTGCCGATCATGATCGGTGGCATGGGTGTCGACATCTCGACGACCGATCTGGCGCTGGAGGTTGCCCGTCTGGGTGGCGTCGGCCACATCTCGGATGCGATGATCAATACCGTCGCCGACCGCCGCTACCAGACGAAGTTCGTCAAGGACAAGCTCAAGCAGTACAAATTCAACGTCGAGAACGCCGACAAGGCCGTCGTCAAGTTCGACCTCGGCACCGTCGAGGAAGCGACCCGCCTGCACGTGCGCAGCGCGATGGACCGCAAGCAGGGTGAAGGCATGATCTTCATCAACTGCATGGAAAAGCTGACGATGAACGCGCCGAAGGAGACGCTGAAGGTGCGTCTGTCGGCCGCGCTCGACGCCGGCATCGACGGCATCACGCTCGCCGCCGGCCTGCACCTGGGCAGCCTGGCGCTGATCGAGGATCATCCGCGCTTCCGCGACGCCAGGATCGGCATCATCGTCTCCTCGGTGCGCGCGCTGCAGCTGTTCCTGAAGAAGAACGCCAGGCTGAACCGGATGCCCGACTTCGTCGTCGTCGAAGGCCCGCTCGCCGGCGGCCACCTCGGCTTCGGCATGGACTGGGCGGAATACGACCTGGCGACGATCGTCGCCGAGGTCATCGCCTACCTGCGCGACGAAAAGCTCGACATCCCGGTGATCCCGGCCGGCGGCATCTTCACCGGCAGCGACGCGGTCAGCTTCCTGGAGACCGGCGCCGCCGCCGTGCAGGTGGCGACGCGCTTCACCGTGGCCAAGGAGTGCGGTCTGCCGGAGAAGGTGCAGCAGGAGTACTTCAAGGCCGGCGAGGACGACATCGAGGTCAACCAGATCTCGCCGACCGGCTACCCGATGCGGATGCTGAAGAACAGCCCGGCGATCGGCAGCGGCATCCGTCCGAACTGCGAGGCCTACGGCTACCTGCTCGACGCCAACGGCAAGTGCGCCTATATCACTTCATACAACCGCGAGATCGAGGCGCACCCCGGTGCGCGCCGCGTTTCGGTGATGGACAAGACCTGCCTGTGCACGCACATGCGCAACTTCGACTGCTGGACCTGCGGCCACTACACCTACCGGCTGAAGGACACCACCAACCGGCGCGCCGACGGCAGCTACCAGATTCCCTCCGCCGAACACATCTTCCGCGACTATCAGTTCAGCACCGGCGGCAGGATCGCGCTGCCCGAGGCCGAGGCGGCCTGAGCCGGGCGCTTGCCGCCATTGAGCGCGGGCGGCGCCGGGCGGTATAGTCCGTCATCTGCCTGACGGGGGAAGCGGGATGAAGTCCCAGGCTGTGCACGAACATCGTTTGACCCTGCCGGAACTGGTCGACTGGCTGGTCGCCGACGGCATGATCGATCCGGCCGAGGGCGAGCGCCTGGTCGCCGAGCGCCGCCTCTTCCGCGGCGATGTCCATCCGTTGGTGCTGCTCGCCGACCAGAAGTGGCGCAGCCTGCTGCCGCCGCACCGGCCGCTGCACCTCGAAGACCTGAGCGAATGGCTGGCCGGGCGCGTCGGCCTCGACTACGTGCATATCGACCCGCTCAAGGTCGATTTCTCCATCGTCACCGAAGTCATGTCGAGCGCCTACGCGACGCGCTTCAAGATCCTGCCGATCTCGGTGACGACGCGTGAGGTGGTGATCGCCACCGCCGAGCCGCACATCACCGAGTGGGTGGCAGAGCTGGCGCCCATCCTCAAGAAGGAAATCCGTCGCGTCATTGCCAATCCGGTCGACATCGCCCGCTACCTGGTCGAGTTCTACAACCTGGCGCGCTCGGTGAAGAACGCGGCAAAGAGCGGCGGCGCCAATGGCCTTTCCTCCTTCGAACAGCTGGTCGATCTCGGCCGTGGCAACCGCCAGTTCGATGCCAACGATGCGCACATCGTCAACATCGTCGACTGGCTATGGCAATACGCCTTCGAACAGCGCGCTTCCGACATCCACATCGAGCCACGGCGCGAACTGGGCATCGTGCGCTTCCGCATCGACGGCGTGCTGCATCAGGTCTACCAGATCCCGATGGCGGTGGCGACGGCGATGACCAGCCGCATCAAGCTGCTCGGGCGCATGGACGTGATCGAGAAGCGCCGCCCGCAGGACGGCCGCATCAAGACGCGCACCCCCGACGGGCAGGAGATCGAACTGCGTCTGTCCACGCTGCCGACGGCCTTCGGCGAGAAGCTGGTGATGCGCGTCTTCGACCCCGAGGTGCTGGTGCGCGACTTCCGCGAGCTGGGCTTCTCCGACGACGATCAGAAACGCTGGCACGCGATGACGGCGCAGCCGAACGGCATCATTCTGGTCACCGGCCCCACCGGCTCGGGCAAGACGACGACGCTGTATTCGACGCTGAAGCAGCTGGCGACGCCGGAAGTGAACGTGTGCACGATCGAGGATCCGATCGAGATGATCGAACCCGCGTTCAACCAGATGCAGGTCAGCCACGCCATCGACCTCGGCTTTGCCGACGGCGTGCGCGCGCTGATGCGGCAGGATCCGGACATCATCATGGTCGGCGAGATCCGCGACCTGGAAACGGCCGACATGGCGATCCAGGCGGCGCTGACCGGCCACCTCGTGCTATCCACGCTGCACACCAACGATGCGCCGTCGGCGATCACGCGCCTGCTCGATCTGGGCGTGCCGTCCTACCTTATCGGCTCGACGCTGCTTGGCGTCATGGCGCAGCGCCTGGTGCGCACGCTCTGTCCGCACTGCAAACGGACGGCGGCGATCCGGCCGGAAGACGAGGAAACCTGGAAAGCGTTGGTGGCGCCGTGGAAATCCGGCCGGCCGCCGCAGTTGCAGCATCCGGTCGGCTGCCTGGAGTGCCGCATGACCGGCTATTCCGGCCGCGTTGGCCTGTACGAAATCATGCTGATGAGCACCGAATTGAAGCGCCTGCTGCGTCCGGACACCGACATCGCCCGGCTGCGCGAACAGGCGTATCGGGAAGGCATGAAGCCGCTGCGCATCTCCGGTGCGACGAAGGCCGCGCAGGGTCTGACGACGCTCGAAGAAATCCTCAAGGTGGCGCCGCCGGGCGAGACATGAACGCGTGGCGGCGCGGCCCTTCCGCGCCGTCGCCGCCTTTCAGTGCGCCAGGCCTGTCGCCGTGGGCGGCATCAACATGCCGGCGATGACGTCGCGCAACATGCTGCGCGTCAGTTCGGCCTTGTTGGCGTAGCCGTCGATGGCGTGGTCGCGGCGGATGTCGCGTTCCGACTTCATGCCTGGCTGGCCGGTGCGGATGACGATCTTGAGGTCGCGCAGTCCGAGGGTTTCCCGAATCTCGTCGACGGCGCGCAGACCGGCCTCGGGCGACTCCATGACCACGTCGAGCAGCACCAGGTTGATCGAATGGCCTGCGGCCAGCAGTTCGACCGTCTCGCGTGCCGAATAGGTGTGCACGAAGCAGACCGGCCGGTCGTGGATGCGCTGTCCGGCGAGCGCGGCGACCGTCGCCTCATGCACGCTGTGATCGTCGTCGGCGATGAGTACCCGCCAGGGTTCTTCGGTGCGGACAGCGGGGCGCATGTCGCCTTCGTCGTCGATGAATTCGATCAGTTCGTCGTCGTGCAGGGCGCCGAAGCGGATCGGGCGTGGGGCGCCGGGAACGATGAGCGGGTGATGCCGAAAGCTTCCCTGTTTCATGATCTCCTCCTCGCGTCGATGTGTCTTGCGGGCACTTGCCGTTGTTTCCGGCCTTCTTCTTTGCCTGCACTTTAATCCTGCGTCCGACGGGAATGCACGGTGCGCCGCAGCATCGGTCGCTTATCCGCGTTCTTCTTCGCCTGCTTATCCGCCCAGGCGGCGTATGCCGCGGGTGAGTCCGTCGAGCGTCAGCGGATACATGCGGCCGCCCATCAGGTCGCGGATCAGCGCCGTCGACTGCCGGTACTGCCAGACGTGTTCCGGTTCCGGATTGAGCCAGATGGCGTGCGGAAAGGCGTCCAGGGTTCGACCGAGCCAGATGGCGCCGGGTTCCTCGTTCCAGTGCTCGACGCTGCCGCCGGGGTGCAGGATTTCGTACGGACTCATGCTCGCGTCGCCGACGAAGACCGCCTTGTAGTCGTTGCCGTAGCGGTGCAGCACGTCCAGCGTCGGAATGCGCTCGCCGTGGCGGCGGCAATTGTCCTGCCACAGCCCTTCGTAGATGCAGTTGTGGAAGTAGTAGTGTTCGAGGTGCTTGAACTCGCTGCGGCAGGCCGAGAACAGTTCCTCGCAGATGCGCACGTGCTCGTCCATCGAGCCGCCGACGTCGAGGAAGAGCAGCACCTTCACCGCATTGTGCCGTTCCGGGCGCATCTGCAGGTCGAGCCAGCCGGCGTTCTTCGCGGTGCCGGCGATGGTGCTGGCCAGATCGAGTTCCTCGGCGGCGCCGGTGCGCGCGAAGCGACGCAGCCGGCGCAGCGCGACCTTGATGTTGCGCGTGCCGATCTCCACCTGATCGTCGAGGTTCCTGAACTCGCGCTTCTCCCACACCTTCACCGCCGAGCGGTTCTCGCTCTTGCCGCCGACGCGGATGCCTTCCGGGTGCGTCCCGCCGTGGCCGAAGGGCGAGGTGCCGCCGGTGCCGATCCATTTGCTGCCGCCGGCGTGCCGCCCCTTCTGCTCGGCGAGGCGTTTTTCGAATTCCGCCATCAGCTTGTCCCAGCCGAGCTTTTCCAGCTTCGCCTGCTCCTCGGGCGTCAGATGCCGCTTCATCGACTGGCGCAGCCATTCCTCGGGGATCGCCTTGTCCATGCCGGGCAAGGCCTCGACGCCCTTGAAGTACTCGGCGAAGGCGCGGTCGAACTTGTCGAAGTTGGCCTCGTCCTTGACCAGCGTGGTGCGGGCGAGCACGTAGAAGTCGTCGAGGCTGTGGCCGATCACGCCCTGTCGCAGCGCTTCGAGCAAGGTAAGGAACTCCTTGGTCGAGACCGGCAGCTTGCGGTCCTTCAGGTGCAGGAAGAAGTCGACGAGCATGGCGTCTATTGCCCGGCCGTGCCGAGTGGAGGGCGCGCGCCTTCGGGTGGCGGCGAGCGAAGGGGACGAAGGGGACGAATCGGGCGGGACAGTCGTTTCATGGTCAGCGGTTCTGCCGCGCCATGAAGATCAGCCGCTCGAAGAGGTGCACGTCCTGTTCGTTCTTCAAGAGCGCGCCGTGCAGCGGCGGGATCGCCGCCTTCTGATCCTTGGCGCGCAAGGCTTCCGGCGGGATGTCCTCGGCCAGCAGCAGCTTCAGCCAGTCGAGCAGTTCCGAGGTCGACGGCTTCTTCTTCAGCCCCGGCACCTCGCGCAGCTCGAAGAAGACTTCCAGCGCCTCGCGCAGCAGTTCCTTCTTCAGCTCCGGGAAGTGCACGTCGACGATCTTCGTCATCGTCTCGCGGTCGGGGAACTTGATGTAGTGGAAGAAGCAGCGACGCAGAAAAGCGTCGGGCAGTTCCTTCTCGTTGTTCGAGGTGATGAAGACCAGCGGCCGGTGCCTGGCGCGCACCGTCTGCCGCGTCTCGTAGACGTGGAACTCCATGCGGTCGAGTTCGCGCAGCAGATCGTTGGGGAACTCGATGTCGGCCTTGTCCACCTCGTCGATCAGCACCACGCACGGCGTCTCGCACTCGAAGGCCTGCCACAGCACGCCCTTGACGATGTAGTGGGCGATGTCGCCGACCTTCGGGTCGCCGAGCTGCGAGTCGCGCAGCCGCGAGACGGCGTCGTACTCGTAGAGGCCCTGCTGCGCCTTGGTGGTGGATTTGACGTGCCACTGGAAGAGCGGCAGGTCGAGTGCCGCCGCCACTTCTTCGGCGAGCATGGTCTTGCCCGTCCCCGGCTCGCCCTTGATGAGCAGCGGCCGCTGCAGCGTCACCGCGGCGTTCACCGCCAGCGTCAGGTCGCGTGTGGCGACGTAGTTGTCGGAGCCTTCGAAGCGAAGCCCGTTCATTTCAGATGCACTCCTGTAGCGGATTGGGGGTTAAAACACGTTCTGCGCAAAGCCCGCGGAGAAAAACCTGACGGCTATCTCTGCGTCTCTGAGCTGGAAGCTGTGTGCAGTAAACGCATTCAACACAGAGGACACGGAGGCACAGAGAACGCAGAGAAAATCATTTTTCGGCACACTCTGTGCCCTCTGTGTCTCTGTGTGCTCTGTGCTGGAAGCGGTGTGTGGTAACGCATTCAACGCAGAGGGCGCAGAGGCGCAGAGAACGCAGAGAAAATCATTTTGTCGGTACGCTCCGTGTCTCTGTGTGCTCTGTGCTGGAAGCGGTGTGTGGAACGCATTCAACACAGAGGACACGGAGGCACAGAAAGCACAGAGAAAATCATTTTGTCGGCATCCCTGGTGTCAAGAGGCGCCCCTCACACTTGCCCCTGAAGCGCCGGGTAGTCGACGTAGCCCTTTTCCTCGCCGCTGTAGAAGGTTTTCGGGTCGGCCTCGGCGAGCGGTGCATCGGTGGCGAGGCGTGCCGGCAGGTCGGGGTTGGCGATGAAGGCGCGGCCGAAGGCGACGAGGTCGGCGCGGCCTTCGGCGAGCGCGGCGGTGGCGCGCGCCTTGTCGTAGCCGTTGTTGGCGATGTACGGCCCGGCGAAGGCGGCCTTGATCTTCGCGTAATCGACGACCGGCTGCGACGGCCC
The DNA here is from genome assembly GCA_034002385.1 of Azospira sp. Taxonomy (GTDB): domain Bacteria; phylum Pseudomonadota; class Gammaproteobacteria; order Burkholderiales; family Rhodocyclaceae; genus Proximibacter. The sequence continues at coordinate 8,565 of JAVFAT010000038.1, forward strand.
GCTCATGTCGCCTTCGAGCACGTGCAGGTAGGCGAGGCCGAGCGGTGCCAGCGCCTGTGCGACATATTCGAAGGTGGCCTGCGGGTTTTCGTCGTCGATGTCGTTGAAGCGGTTTTCCGGCGAGATCCGCAGGCCGGTGCGGCCGGCGCCGAGCACGTCGGCAACGGCCTGCACCACTTCGAGCAGCAGACGGGCGCGGTTTTCGACCGGGCCGCCGTAGTCGTCGCCGCGCTGGTTGGCCGACGAGCGGAGGAACTGGTCGAGCAGGTAGCCGTTGGCGCCGTGCACTTCCACGCCGTCGAAGCCGGCGGTGTCGGCATTGACGGCGGCCTGCCGGTAGGCGGCGACGATGCCGGGGAGTTCATCGCTGGCGAGCGCGCGCGGTGTCGGGTAATCCTGCAGGCCGTCGTTCGTCCACACCTGGCCGGCTGGCCGGATCGCCGACGGCGCCACCGGCGCGGCGCCGCCCGGTTGCAGCCAGGAATGCGAGATGCGGCCGACGTGCCACAGTTGCAGGAAGATGCGGCCGCCCTCGGCGTGCACCGCGTCGGTGACGGCGCGCCAGCCGGCGACCTGCTCCGGCGTGTGGATTCCTGGCGTACGCGGATAGCCGTGCCCCTCCGGGCAGACCGGCGACGCTTCGCTGACGATCAGCCCGGCGCTGGCGCGCTGGCGGTAGTAGGTGACGGCGAGCGGGCCGGGCACGTTGCCGGCGAGCGCGCGGCTGCGGGTAAGCGGCGCCATGACGATGCGGTTGGGCAAGGTCAGGGTGCCGATGCGGATCGGGGTGAACAGCGTGCTTTCCTGGCTCATGGCGGGTTCTCCTGTCTGTCTGTCGTTTGTTCGTTCGGGTCTGGTCGGGATGGGGGCTGGCGTACTTCAAGGGTACTTCTTCGCGATGTGCGATGCGCATCGCTCAGGCGCACCCCGAGAGTACTTCTTCACGATGCGTACACGCATCGCTCAGGCGCACCCCAAGAGTACTTCTTCGCGATGCGTATACGCATCGCTCAGGCGCACCCCAAGAGTACTTCTTCGCGATGCGTATACGCATCGCTCAGGCGTGCGCGGCGCGTTCGATGCTTTCGACGTAGGCCTGCGCGTCCATGCCGCCGCCGACCTGTTGCGCGCGGAAGATGGTTTCGCCCAGGCATTCGAGAATGATGTGTTCGGCCGCGTGCGGGTCGTGGCGTGCGGCGAGCTTCTGCCAGGCGGCGCGGATGCCTGGCGGCTGGTCGATGGAAACCTGCTCGGCCACCGCGAGGTGCAGCGAAAGATGCAGGAAGGGGTTCATCTGGCCGCCTTCCGGCGTCCAGTCGCGGGCCACGGCCTCGTCGCCGCTTTCCAGCAGTGCGTGGTATTCGGGGTGGCGGAGGATGAGGTCGACGGCGGTGACTTCGGCGCCGTCGAGCACCGAGCGGGCGAGGTGCTTCTTCCAGGCGTCGCAGAAGAAGCGGCGCACCTGCTCACGGCTGGGGGTAAACAGCATGGTCGGTTTCGTTCCTGAGGTTGCGGAAGAAGGCGGCAACGACGGCATTGTGCAGCTGCCGGCGGGTGTTGCCGCAAAAGGAAATCTGGCCGGCTGGGTTCGTGCGGAGATTGCGGGTTGCGTTCGGCATGGCAAGGTGGCTTGAAGGCGAAAACGGCCTCGTCGAGGCGTCCGCGAGGTTTGTCCGGCGGCCGGCGGCGGTCTTTCCGGTCTTTATCGTGATGCCGGTCTGCGGGTGGCGATTCTGGCGGCCGGGGGTTCCGGACAGGCCTTTCCCTTGAACTCGCAGAGATCGACGATCGGGCAGCGTTCGCATTGCGGCCGGCGTGCCGTGCACACGTAGCGTCCGTGCAGGATCAGCCAGTGGTGCGCGTCGCGCCGGTATTCTTCCGGCACCGATTTTAGCAGCTTGAGTTCGACCGCCAGCGGCGTCTTGCCCGGCGCGAGGCCAGTGCGGTTGGCAACGCGGAAGATGTGGGTGTCGACGGCGATGGTCGGCTCGCCGAAGGCGGTGTTGAGTACCACGTTGGCCGTCTTGCGGCCGACGCCGGGCAGTGCTTCCAGCGCCTCGCGGGTGCGCGGCACTTCACCGCCGTGCTGGGCGAGCAGGATGTTGCAGGTGGCGATGGTGTTCCTGGCCTTGGTGCGGAAGAGGCCGATGGTCTTGATGTAGTCGGCGAGCTTCTCCTCGCCGAGCGCGGCCATCTTTTCGGGCGTCGGCGCGTCGGCGAAGAGGCGCTTCGTCGCCTTGTTCACCGACACATCGGTCGCCTGTGCCGACAGCAGCACGGCGATCAGCAGCTGGAACGGCGAGGCATATTCCAGCTCGGTGGTCGGGTGCGGGTTGGCGGCCTGCAGGCGGGCGAAGAGTTCGGCGCGTCGGGTGGCGTTCATGGTGTTGAGGGTGAAACGTGCTGCTGCAGTTCAAGCCACTTCGATCAGGGATTCACCGCTGGCGATAGCGCTTTCGATCCTGGGCAGCAGGCGCTCAAGCCGTTCGATCAACTCCCGCGAACGGGTGTTGCCGATTCGCAGCCAGACCACCACGGCGCGCTGGTGGGCCGTGATGGCCCGGATCGAAAAATCCTGATCCTTGCTCACGATGACGGCGCCGGATTCGACAGCGTATTGCCAGAGAACGCCATCGCTGGTGTCGGGCGGGAAACGTTCGAAGACATGCTCGGCCTCATGCCCGAGTTCGCGCAGGCGTGCCGCCAGCGCCGGCGGAAGCTGCGCATCTACCAGGAAACGCATCAGGCGGCTTGCAGGATCAGGTGGTTGGCCTGCAGGGATGCGAATTCGAGTGCAGCGGTGATGTCGCCGGGTTCGAGATAGGGGAAATCGGCGAGGATTTCGTCGTGCGACATACCGGCAGCCAGCATGTC